>JAVERJ010000044.1:0-11766 GCA_034007185.1 Candidatus Carbonibacillus sp.
ACACCAATTTTAATGGCTTCCTTAGACGTACCTTGGCTGCTGCTATCGTTTTTTTGAGTTGCCTGGGTATTCTCTCCTGCATTGTTGTCTCCTTCGCTTGAAGTTGTGGCTTGCCCGCAGGCAGACACGACCATCATCAACACGGCTATGGTCAAGAGCCAGACACTTTTCAAACGTCTCCGCTTATCTTTTTGATTCGTTGATCTATGCATCGATATTACCTCCTTTTTGATTTTGACATTCTCATGTAATGGACGTAAGGTTATTTCCCAAACTGCGGTATCGAATGATGACCCATGGCGACATGGATGACCTGCACCTCGGTATATGCTTCAAAGCTATAGTGTCCACCTTCGCGCCCTAACCCGCTATATTTCGTACCACCGAATGGTATGCGAAGATCGCGCACATTTTGCGAGTTCACCCAGACCATACCGCTTTCGATACGCTGTGAAAGACGGTGTGCACGCGCAACATCGCCTGTCCACACATAAGCGGCAAGTCCGTATTTCACGTCATTGGCCAGACGTATCACCTCCTCTTCTGTATCAAAAGGCATCACCGCCAGAACCGGACCGAAAATCTCTTCCTGAGCGACGCGCATCTCGTTTTGAACCTGCAACAGAAGGGTGGCAGGGATAAAGTTTTTTCCTTCCAAAGCGGGTGGAAGTGCGCCTTGAAATACTTCCGCTCCTTCTCTGCGCGCCAGGTCAATATAACTTTGAACACGTTCACGGTGTTCGCGGTGGATGAGTGGACCGAGTTCTGTGCTCGCATCAAGCGGATCACCGATGCGAATGTTTTGAACACGGCTTTTTAGTTTTTCTACAAACGAATGATAGATAGAACGCTCAAGAAACACTCTCGAGTTGGCTGTACAGCGTTCACCATTAAAAGAGAATATACCCCAGACGATGGCATCCAGTGCCCGGTCAAGATCGGCATCGGCAAAAATGATGGCTGGCGATTTTCCACCGAGTTCCATCGAAGTTTTTTTCAAGGTGTCGGCTGCATTTTTGATGATACGTATGCCAGTCGTTGTCTCACCGGTAAAGGATATCAGCCGTACGTCTGGATGTTTGACGAGCGGTTCGCCTGCTGTCTCGCCAAACCCATAGACGACATTAAAGACACCTTCTGGTACTCCCGCTTCCTGCATGATCTCCGTCAGTTTGTGTGCTGTAAGCGGTGTCCACTCCGCTGGTTTTAAAACAACGGTGTTTCCGGTGGCCAACGCTGGAGCGATCTTCCATGTCTCTAGCATAAGTGGCGCATTCCAGGGGGTGATGAGACCGACGACGCCCAGAGGCTTATAAATTGTGTAATTGATAAATGCATCGTCTACGCGGTATGCTTCACCGATCAGCCGACTTTCTACCATAGAAGCATAAAATCGAAAATTCTCTGCAGCCCGTGCTGCTTGGTTTTTTGTCTGACTGATAGGGAGGCCTGTATCGGTTGTTTCAAGATGGGCAAGCGCTTCGCTGTGCGCTTCGATGCGCTCGGCGATTCGACGTATGATCTTCAACCGTTCTTTTACCGTCATACGTCCCCAAGGCCCCTCTACAAAGGCGCTGCGGGCAGCTCGAACCGCGCGATCAACTTCTTCAGCCGTGCCGTCTGCAACTTCCCCGAGGGGCTCACCGGTATACGGATTGATGTTCGTAAATGTCTTCCCGTTCGCAGAAGGTACATAAGCACCGTTGATATAGTGATAAATTGCTGGCATGTTTTTCAAAGTGATCCCTCCTCATACCTCTACATACTTCTACGATTGTGAAGCGCGTGAATGCATGTTGTTTTTTTTCCATGTTCCCGGCGGTGCAAATTCCGTGACTTCTAGTGATAGTGCCAACGGTATGTGTTCATATAATACTTTTGTCGCCTCTTCCAGCACTTTAAAAAGCCTATCACCAATGCGCTTTTTAACCGCCTCATGGCGACCGGGACCTATTTTAAGTGTGAGATGGATAAATGCCCCCCCAGTTCGTCCATCTGCTACAAGATAGCGGTGCAAAGGATACGCTTTGATGCGGATACCACCGCTTGGAAAGATATCCTTTTCGGACAACAAGACGGCATGCATCTCATGCATGAGCTGTTCAATATTGATCTGTGTCTCGAGGTTGTCTGTGTACTCTAAAGTGAGGTGTGGCACGTTCTCCCCTCCTCGCAGATGGTATTGTCTAGCGTGCCGACGCCTTCGATATGAACCCTTACTCGATCTCCATGGCCGACGTTGATTGCGCCTTTTGGCGTCCCGGTTAAAATCACATCTCCTGCCCTTAACGTTAATACGCGAGAAATAAGGGCAATGATTTCGCTGATACCAAAGATCATATCGCCTGTCGATCCTTTTTGAACGGTCTGGCCGTTTACTGTTGTTTCAATGGTAAGCTTAAGCGGATCGGAGATCATCGACGCGGCAGTGAGCCAGGGACCAATCGGTGTCATGCCATCGCGATTTTTAACCGGGAGATTCGGTCGATAGTAGTTTTCAAGCATGTCGCGTACGGCAAAATCATTGGCCACTGTATAACCGAGGACATGGGCCATGGCATCTTTCTCTAAGATGTGGTAGCCCGATCGTCCTATGACAACGGCCAGCTCTCCTTCATAGTGGACCATCTCTGCAGGCGGGCGCATAACGATAGCACGATGACCGCTTAATGCATTTTTTCCTTTAAAAAAGATGATCGGTTCACTGGGGGGCTTAAAAGAAAGTTCACTGGCATGGTCCGCGTAATTCAGTCCAAGAGCAATGATCGTACCTGGTTCAAACGGCGGCAAAAAACTGACTTCTTCTTCACAGACGATCGTCCCATCCATGAGTCTTATGTGTGTTTCATCATACGGTACAGCTGTTACAATGCGCCCTTGATAGAAGACGCGCCCGATGCGTGGAACACCGAGTCGTTCAAACACATGTGGATCAGGGCGCATGCATGCTCCTCCTCTCTGGCTCAAAAAGCTGTGATCGCGAAACAAGTGTAAATTTGACAGGTCCTAAACCGTGCAATTCAACCTCAACACGATCACCGAGCCGCGCGCGCGGGGCTTCCAATGGAACGCCCAAAAGCAACACGTCTCCAGCCTTCAGTGTCATAAATGTCCGTATTTGGCGCAACATGTTAATGATTGGAAGCCTCAAATATTCCACACCTTCATGCGCTTTTAACCCGTTAATGCTTACGGTATAGTGGATTGTCTGTAATGACGCTAACGATATTTGTTCATATGTTTCTATTGCCCATGGGCCAAACGGTAAAAAACCATCGCGACTCATCGATGCAAACGGTGGACGATATAACGACGACTGAGGGAGTGAAAGATCGACCGCCGGCAAAACACCGCTCACCGTTGCAAATATCGCTTGATCATCGAGATCTTCCTCTTGGCCAAAAGGTGAGGCTGGAAAATCGATGCCGAAAACAAGACCGATAGTCGGTCGAATCATCACTTCTTGAACATCCTCCGCGAGAGGGATGCGTGCGCCATAAGGCATCCACGTCGTTTCCGGTTTTATGAACAGCACCGGTTTTTCAGGCGGGCGCTGATAGGGAGCTTGGTGCATATCGGCGGCATACGCCTCCCACATCGATTGAAAGCCAAAGACCAGACCATAGACGTCCTTGCCATGCTCTAAAGGAACGAGCGGACGAACATCTGCTAATGAAATAGATTGTGTCTCCCATCGGATCGATTGGGTCTCTGGATTGACAAGCGCCCGTTCAACGAATGGCGCTCCCCAGAGACGCAGGGTGGCCCGTGCGAATGGTTCATCCTTTTCATCAGGTCGTTGCGTCATGTGTGTATGTTTGTGTCCTACATTCATCCCCTTATGCACGGACCATCCTTCCTTTCATCTGCTACCATGAGTCATCGTTATCATGAGCCATCGTTATCATCAGCAGATACGTGTGTATTTTTTATAAAAGGTTATATTGTACCAGCGTTTGCTTGATTTTTTCTGTAAGCGCCGGACCAGGCAAAGCTAAAGGTGGTCGAACATAAGCCGTTATTTTCCCCATCATACCCAGTGCCGCTTTGACAGGTCCGGGGTTAGTTTCGGCGAACAAAATATCGTTTAAATCCATCAACGTGTAGTGAAGTTCAAGAGCGCGGGCGTGATCACCGTTAAACCAGGCGTGATGCATCTCTGCTACCATTTTGGGATGAACGTTCGCCGTTGCGCTGATCGATCCTGCGCCGCCAATCGTAAGCATGGGATAACATAGAAGCTCAATACCTGAAAAAAGAAGGAAATCCCGTCCAACTTTTCCGAGAACACGATTCACATGCTCAAAATCTTTATTCGATTCTTTAACACCGATAATGTTGGGCGCCGCTTCTACCAATCGCGCCATGGTATCGACTTCCATATTGACAGCCGTACGCCCAGGAATGTTATAGATAATGAGCGGGATATCAACGCTTTTAGCAATACGTTCATAATGTCGGTACAAACCTTCCTGAGAGGGACGGACATAGTAAGGAACGATAACCATGGCTGCATCGACGCCCAATGATTCCGCATAGCGCGTCAATTCGAGTGCTTCTTCATGATTGACGGATCCCGTAGCCGGAACAAACGGCACGCGCCCACCGACTGCCTCTTTCGCAACACGCATCACTTCTTTACGTTCTTGAAGGGAAAGGGAGCTTGGTTCTCCAGAAGTACCGGTTACGGATATACCATCCGAACCAGAGCTAATTTGCCAGTCAATCAGCGCTTCGAGCGTCGCATAATCCACACTCCCGTCTTCCTTAAAGGGTGTAACGACAGGCGCGATGGACCCTCTTAATCTTTTTTTCGTTTCAGCAAAATGATCAGTCATACTCATCGAAGACTCCCCTTTTGGTTTTTTATGAGCGCCATGATCTCCTACCGTTAACTCATAACTGAGGTTGGAAAAACCGCTGTATTGAACACACGCTCAATGTTTGGCGTGACGCTTAACACCTCCGCCACAGTCCTACACGTTGCTGTATGCCAGCATTTTACGATATTGCCCTCGGTAAAAAATCAGTGGGTCACCATCTGTAAACTCTAACGTTTGTACGCGTCCCAAATAAAGTGTGTGGTCTCCCCCATCGATCGCTTGCTCTAAACGACAATAGACAGTCGCTAAGGATCCTTGCAGTTTGGCCCAGTGTTCCTTTTCTTGAAATTCAACAGTTAATCCATCTACTTTACGACCAGCAAAATGATTGGAGTGCGCTTGTTGATCCTCTTTTAGAATATTAACCGAGAAATATTCTGTGTTTTTTATGATGTCATGCATTTTTGCTTTTCGGTCAACCGATATAAGAATAAGCGGAGGATCAAGCGAGACCGACATAAAGGCGTTGGCCGTCATGCCGTGTATGCCCTCTGGTGTTTTCACGGCAATGACCGTGACACCTGTTGCAAATGTACCCATGGTTTGTCGAAACAGCTTTGCATCCATCGCAAGCCCTCCTTTTTTGACCCGTCTTTAACACAGTATTTTTTAACACGATATTGAACAAGGCATTGCAACTTTATATAGCAAACTCAGGCTTTAATTTTTCTAATTTAGCTGGTTTCTTCGCCACCAGACCGTCACCATCTAACGTTTTAAACGAGGATGCTTCATTGAACCACACATCAGGCGCTGCGTGCCCCCAAAATGTCTGACGGCGAGGATCATCAATATCCCAACGGATTGGTTCAAAATCCGGATCTGATGTAAGATAATCGCCCGTGTACAATTCAATGCGATGCCCATCGGGGTCGCGTAAATAGAGGAAAAAAGCATTGGAAAGGCCATGACGCCCGGGACCACGTTCAATGTTTTGGGCATATCCTAAAGAAGCGAGCACATCGCAAGCATGGATAATGCTCATGGCATCAATGGCCCAAAAACCGATATGATGCAACCGCGGCCCCTCGCTGTTCATAAAGGCGATATCATGGACATTCGGTTTACGATGGAGCCATGCTGCCCATAATGCGCCATCTTTCGTCGTCGTATACTCTGAGCAAGCAAAACCGAGTGTTTGCGTATACGCATCATAAGCTTTTTGAACATCTGGGACAAGACAGTTAAAATGATCAATCCGTTGCATACGGGCTCCACGATATTCATCAAAATTTTGCAGTTTGCGTTCTACGCGCTCCATCTGAGCAAAATACTCAACAATGATACCTGATGGATCTTCAACCCTTAAAGCGCGCCCTACAGCGCGTTGCGTTCCTTCATGTAGCCAACGCGTTCTGAGTCCTTGATCCGTGAAATGTCTGTGTAAGGCATCTAAGTCATCTTCACTTCGCACTTTAAATCCAATGGCTTCCACATACGGTTCTTCAGCTTGTTTGAGTACCAAACTATGATGGTGACGCTCTTCTAGACCGCGAAAATAAAGATGCCGATCATCTTTTTCAGTGAGTACAAATCCCAGCGCATCTTCATAAAAATGACGCGAACGTTCCAAATCTCTCACACCAAGAACGACACGTGCAGTACGAATAATGTCAAACATATAACGGCCTCCTTTTCTCTTCATGTTTTCCTTGGGTACCCTTAGATGGTTATGCTTCATGAGCGGCCGAAAGGGCAAATGAATGGCCTAGAAAGCTCCGCGCATATTCCTTATAAGCTTCTTTGGCAGCGTAATGATCAAAATATGCCATGCCCATGCGAATAGGGTCGCCAAAAAAGTAGTATTCATAATGCGTCTGTCGTGTCCCAAAAGCGCTCATCACCAAATCCCAGACTAAGCGAAACATTTGAACACGTTCATAGCCGTCGATGTGCGCCCCTTGCATCCCTTTTCGCACAATCTCCCCGATCTCAGGATGCGAGAAATCAGCTTCGACCGGTAAGGCACTCAGACCGGAAGCACCTAAAATACGTAAAATCTCTGCCAAACGCGGATACATACGGGGGTACCAATTCCGTGCCGCATCGAGGGCTGTAAAATCAGGGGTCATCACACCCCACCGGTCCAAGCTTGCTGCATGCTCTGCCCGATACAGGTGCGAACGCATCGTCTCCAATACGAGCATAATTTCGGTCGCCTTATCTTTCACATGCTGGAATTGTTCGATGCCGATCGCATCGATGAGCATCAAGGTCGTACCAAGAATGAATTCGGTTTTTACGACATTCTTGGCAACGACTTGATGAGACATATGCACGACGGCGTTGGTGTCCCGAAAATAGCGATTGGCTAAATCAGAACGTCCGCGTATAAAAACACGCTCCCAAGGCACGAGAACGTTTTCAAAGGAAACAATGGCATCGCCTTCTTCAAAACGCGCGCTTAATGGATAATCAAATCGATTCTGACTGTAAACAAAACTTTCCCGACTGATGAATTTAACGCCGGGCGTGTTATTGGGAATGGCAAAAGCGAGCGCATATGGATTATCTCGAACGTCCGCTTTGTTAACCGTCGACGGAAAGACAAGGATCTCATCCGTAATGGCTCCCTGCGTGGCGAGCAAGCGAATTCCGTGTACGATCAGCCCATCTTCCGTCTCTTTTACGATGTGCAGCGGAACATCCGGTGCGTTTTGTTCAAACTGCGCTTTGGAACGATTGATTTGTGGTTGAATGAGCGTATGGGTTAGGCTAATATCGTTTTCGCGGCAGTATGCATAATAATCACGCGCATTTTGAGCAAAGCGAGGGTCATCTTCAGCAAAAAAATCTGCCGCCGCATCCATCGTCATCACTTCGACGTTCAAATAATCTGGTGCACGTCCCATTAGTCCACCGTGATGGCGCGCCCATATTTGCATGGCTTCTCGTCGTGCAATAAGATCATCAATGGTTTCTGGTCGTAAAAAAGTGATACCGACTGGATCGCCCGTCGTCGGAGAAGGATAAAGCATTTTGTCTTTATGTGTGTACTGAAGATCATAAAGTTCAGCCATCGACTCAACAACACCAGAAAAAGCTGGATGGACTGTCACATCCTCTACCTTTTCCCCACCGATATAAACCGCCGCTTTATTTTGTTTAAGCCGTTCCTTGTATGCCTTTCCATTTTTAGCAGGCATCCGTAAACCTCCTTAGACATTGATTTTCCTACATTGATTTTCCCTATGTCACAACTTTCCCGATGACAGCAACATGTGCATTTGTATACGCCGGCGCATACATGAATTATTTGAATTTATCACCTAGGTTGATTGATCTTGCTTTTTATCCTAGCATGAACTATTATATTAAACAAATATATATTTCATGTGTAAACAATATGGAAATAGTATGAATGGGAATTGAGAGGGGTAATATGGTTAATTTAAGGCGTTTATATTATTTTATTTCAGTTGTCGAACACGGAAGTGTGACAAAAGCGTCACAGATATTGCATATTGCACAACCCCCGCTGAGTCAACAATTGCGTCTTTTGGAAGAAGAAATGAAAGTCAAACTTTTCTATCGTCAAGGGCGCACACTCCATCTGACCCCTGCTGGTGAAGCGCTGTATAACCGTGTTAAGCCGTGGGTGCAAGACTTAGATGATATTGTCCAGTTTGTTCGAGACGTCGAACACGGTGTGAGTGGAACGCTTTCAATCGGTTTTGCCAAGACGTATTTTGCCTCACTCAGTACGCTCTTTCAGACATTTCATCAATCTTATCCGCATATTCGCTTTCAACTCCGCGAGGGCGATACCTCACGCATCGAATCGATGCTAGAAAACCGGGAGATTGAACTCGGTATGGTGCGTTTACCCGTTGAAAACAGCGAATGGCATGTTATACCTTTACCTAGCGATCCTTATGTGGTTGTAACCCCGGAGTCATGGGGCATGCCTCCGATGATCAGTATAGAAGCGCTTGATCGTCGTCCCCTTCTTTTACTCCACCGTGTGAGCGGCAGAGGTCAATTTGAATTGATTATGGAAGCATTTCGGAAACGACATCTTGAACCTTATGTACTCATCGAATCACCAGATGTTCACATTTTACTGACACTCGTCGCGGAAGGTTTAGGCGCAACGATCGTTCCTCGACCAGCCGCGCAGCGTTGGCTTCCGCAAAACACGCGTCTTTCTACGTTGTTAGAAAAAGACATTACAACTCAGCCAGGCGTTATTTATGATAAACATAGACCCCTTTCAAAGGCGGCCGCACGCTTTCTGGATTTAATTGTCCATACGATGCGTATAAAACACCCATAAAACTTCAAAGTAAAACTTTAAAACTTTGTGAGTGCTCCATGTATAAATCAACACTGTTTTTTAATGGTTTTTAGCCATGCGCGCCGCTACGAAAAGACCCATTTCATATAATGCAATGAGCGGCAATGCGGCCATGACGTGCGTCATGACGTCCGGAGGGGTGATCATAGAAGCGATCACATATAGAAAAAAGTAGACGTATTTGCGAATGCTTTTAAGTCTTGTGAGGGTGACGATGTTGAGGCAGACAAGCAGTGTGATCACCAATGGAAGCTCGAAAAACATCCCCATCGGCAGCATCAGTCCGACCACGAAGCTCGTATATTGCACAGCGCCATACAGTGGATCAATATGAAAATCTTGTCCGAGGCGTGTAATAAATGTGATCAAAAAAGGAAGAAGGATGAAAGCTGCAAAAGCAAGACCTAAAAAAAACAAGAAGACCGCTAGAAAAAAAGTAACAAAAAGAGATTTCCAAGTGTGCATCGCGCCACGGCGATACAGTTCCACGAGGACCATCCCTGATGAAATCGGCACCATGACCATCACAGCGAGGACGAGAGCTAAACGCATGATGAGGGATAGGCCATCGCTATAGCTAAAGATGACGAGGGGGAAGCTTTCCGCAATGAAGTTCTTAAAGACAAAGGGGCTTCCTACCAGCGCCAATCCGTATACCACCAAAAAAATCAAGAGGAGCCTTCGCCCGATGCGTATAGCGAGATCTCCATAGCGCTCAAGATAGCGTCTTATCCCTGATGGGGTGATCCGTTCCAACATGCCGCCCACAACCTTTACATGTTCTTAACATAATCTTCACATAACCATCATAAAATCTTTACATACGCTTAACCATAGATCGGAAGATAATCTGTATAATGAGGAATGGTTCACCTGTGTCAGTCTGGACAAGCACAAACGGGGTGAAAGCATGCGCAGCCAAATGAACGCAACCATGACGTCTTCCGCCGGCCTTTCGCAAAAGGCCTCACCGCTTCAAACGTTCTTCCGTCGCGAGACGTGGACAGGGTATGCCTTTCTTTTACCGTCTTTCTTCCTTTTTATCGTATTTCTTTTTTATCCGTTGATCAAGTCGGTGTATTTGAGCTTTCAGCTCACCGATCCGAAAGGTCAAGTCGTGGAATACATCGGCCTTGAAAATTATGTGCAACTTTTCACCAATCCTTACTTTTTACAGACGCTCAAAGTGACAGGGCTGTTTATCCTTTATACGGTACCGACGACCATCATCCTGGCCCTTCCCGTGGCCTATTTGAGTCATCAAGCCATTCGCGGAAAGCGTTTGTTTCAGTTCGCCTTCAGCTTGCCGCTCGCTGTCTCCGTTGCCACCGGTTCGGTCATCTGGGCGCTCTTGTTCAATCCGACCATGGGTATGCTCAATGCCATTTTAGGGTATGTGCATCTCCCGCCTGTGTTTTGGCTATCGGATCCGAACACCGCCCTTTTTTCTGTCGCTTTGATGACGGTGTGGTTGAATTTTGGTTTTGCTTTTATCATCATTTTAGGCGGTTTGCAGACTGTTCCAGAAGAATTGTTTGAAAGCGCGCGCATCGACGGCGCCGGGATGTGGCGCAGTTTTTATCACGTGACCTTGCCGCTGATCACGCCCAATCTCTTTTTTCTGCTCGTCATCTCACTCATCGGCGCGCTCCAAGCCTTTGGTCAAATTCACCTTTTGACGCAAGGCGGGCCTATGAACGCAACCAATGTGCTCGTCTATAACATCTATTTGGAAGCCTTTCGCGATTATCGTTTTGGGACAGGAAGTGCACAAGCACTCTTCCTCTTCTTCGTCGTCCTGATCGTAACGCTTCTACAATTCCGCTTTTTAGAAAAGAAAGTTCATTATCAGTGAGAAGCGTTCAAAAAGGAGGTGATCGGATGCGCGTATGGACAGAAAAAGTGCCGGCCTATGTCATTCTGATGGTTATAAGCTTGTTCATTCTTTTTCCGTTCTTTTATACTTTTTCCACGTCGCTCATGTCTGGACAAGAGATGATGACCTATCCGCCCCACTGGCTTCCCGAAAAACCGACTCTTGAAAATTATATCAACGCTTTGCACGCTGCACCGCTCTTGCGCTTTGTTTTAAACAGTTTGATCGTCTCCAGTGCTGTCACCGCCGGTCAACTCCTCACCAGTTCGCTGGCAGCGTATGCGTTTGTCTTTCTGCGCTTTCCCGGTCGAAACATGCTTTTTCTATTGTATCTTTCGACGATGATGATTCCTTGGGAAGTCGCTGTGATTCCCAACTATTTGACGATCATGAAACTGGAATGGAGCGATACGTATCAAGGATTGATCGTGCCCTTTCTGGCCAGCGCCTTTGGTGTTTTTTTACTGCGACAAGCGTTTTTACAAGTATCAACAGAAGTCATCGATGCCGCCAAAATTGACGGTGCTTCACACCTGAGGACGTACGCACAGATTGTGCTACCGATGACGCGACCCGCGTTGGCGACGCTCGCCATTTATACGTTTTTGACGACGTGGAATATGTACTTGTGGCCGCTCATTATCACCAACGATGAGACCATGCGCACGGTGCAAATCGGTGTAGGCATGCTCCAATTTCAAGAATATACG
>JAVERJ010000045.1:0-11591 GCA_034007185.1 Candidatus Carbonibacillus sp.
CATCGATATGTATACCCACCGTTCAGATGAAAATCCAGTGGCTCAAGCGCTGTCTTAAGATGCCCGAACGTCAAGGTTCTTCCCTTAATACCGCGTCCATCGATCGGAATCATGCTTGTATACCACTCCTTACTACCGATAACTGTTTGCCACGGGGCTTTCTTAGCATAACCTCCCCTCTCTGCTTCCATACATCGATCCCATACATGGACTGCTCTGCTGTTATCCATCGTCTCCTCCGCATGCCTAAGACACAATATAGCTATCATTGCTTTGATCGACGTCAGCATGATGGATAGAGGAGATATGAACGTCTTTCTTCATGCATATCAGTCGATCACATCAGGGCTTATATCCTCATACCCATAAGATTTAAAAAACCGTTTTCTCTTTTTCTCCATATCGGACAATAAAAAGAATCCCGATCAAAATGAGCACAATTCCCAACCATTGCCATCCGAGCAGTTCTTCTTTCAGCCAAATTACAGCCAAAATTAAACCAACGGGTAACTCGACCGAGGAGATGAGCGTCGTCGCCACTCCCCCGATGCGCGGTGCACCCCAAGCAAAAAGAAGCGGGGGAAGCACTTGCCCGAGGATCCCTAACCAAAAAATATAAACCCAATCAATCACTTGATATGGTAAAAGCTGTTCTTGGGGAAAGATCACCCACAACATTAAACCTGAAAAAACCGTGCCCGCAAGAACCATGATCAGTGAGCGGTAATAAGCGGGGATGGTTTGGGGGACCTTTGCTGAACCAACAAGAAAAAACGTATAACTCATCGCAGCTAAAAAGCCGAACACCAGACCTTCTAAAGTCGCGCCACCCACATCGACATGCCACACCTTCAGCGCTAAAAGATCTCCAGCAAAAATCATAACCATGGCGAGCATGCGCATCTTAGTAATCGGAACCCGAAAAAAAAGACGTTCGGCGAGTACACCCATCCAGACAAATTGAAATAACAAAACGAGTGCCAGAGAGGCTGGCAGACTCACTAAGGCCCCATAATAAAACAAACTGACACCTGCTAAGCCAAAAACACCCAGTGCGATCAATAGAAGCGCTGTCTTTAAATTGATTGGAATGTGTTGTGTTGGACGTGCCGTTTTGATGTCGATGGAACGGACTGAACGCCGAACATGGAAGGGGTAAAACAAAAGCAAAAGTAAACTCGCACTCCAAAATTGCCCAAACGTCACTTCCGAAAAAGTTAACGAAGCGTCATACGCCGCTTTCACCACAGGGGACAATGTTCCGTACAACGATGCACCTAAAAAGACGGCAAAATAAGGTAAAAACTTCATGGATTCCTCGCATCCTCTGTATTCTTTTCTGCAAAATAATCTGCACGGTGAATCAAATCAGCTAGCTCCAGCCAATCGGCCACATCTTCAGGCAAAGTGCGCATGATACCCGCAGGCGTGATCCATGCCCGATCGGCATAATCACCGCCCGGTAATACAGCGTAACCTTCCTTCGCAGAAAAAAGATTTTTTCCCATCGCAAAATGGCTATAGCGCGTTTCCGGTATCCCCAGAAGCTCAAGAATGGTTGGCAAGATATCCACCTGACCGCCGATGGTCGAAAAGACCTGCCCTTGAATCGATGGATGATAAATAATAAGGGGAATCGGTTGAAACATTTTCAGCCACAAGGTATCATCGATTTCATCCATCCCTAACAAACTTTGAAGCTCAGGGGCGTCTTTTTGTAACAAGCCGTCATGATCGCCATAAAGCACGATGAGTGTGTTTTCTGTTAACCCAGCTGCATCCAACAGATCCATCAATTCCCCTAGAGCTTGATCAAAATAATGGACGCTCTTTAAATAATCCGCCGCATATGCGCCTGCTTCGTCAACATCTAGATTCAGTGCGTTGTAGTTTTCCGGAATGATAAAGGGCATATGCGAACTAAGGGTCACAGCAAAGGCATAAAATGGCGTTGACCGTTCTTTTAACACATCCACCAACTGCCGGAATAACGATCCATCGGAAAGACCCATCCCGATGATCTCATCCGCTTTCAGCCGAGAAAGATCGTAAAAATCATGGATACCGAGTGTTGGATACATTCGATCCCGATTCCAATAACTCGCGCGATCCCCGTGCATAGCGACAATATCATAGCCGTCTTCTTGAAGCAATTTGGCCAAAGACGGATACGTATGATCGGCAAAACGATAAAACGTGCTCCCTTTTGCCGCAGGATACAGACCGGTCTGGGTTAAAAGCTCTGCATCAGAGCTATTCCCTTCAATGGTTTGTGGATAAATGGCTGGGAAATAATAGGCATGTTCAAGTAAACGATTCACATTTGGCGTGAGCGTTTGACCTTGCAAAGTGCGGCCAATAGGAAAATTTTGCAAAGACTCAACTTGAATGAGCAAAAGATTCATCCCTTGAAACTCTCCATGATGGGCACTGGGCAAAAAAGCGCCCGATCGAGCGTGATCCCGAAACCAAGCATCGATCGCTCCGCGGTCACTGTCTGTAAGTTCAATACGATCTTCTTTCCAGTAGTAAAGTGTATCCACGACATGATGGCCAATGGCGCCAAAGAGACGAACGCCTTCTCGAGGATTATCAAGCCACGTCACAGAGTGTTGGGAACGCCCCCTTGATAAAGAAGAAGCATCTGAAAACACCGTTTGCTGCGCCCCAACCTGTCGCGCTTGACCCAAAACAATCATCCGCGTTATGAAAAAAATAAAACCGAGCATCAGCATCATGACGATCAGTATCGGAAAAGCGCGCCACACCTGGCCTTTTCGATCAAAATATGGCTTATCGCTACGTTGATGACGGATAGCTTTTGGCGTTAACGCCTGCGCTTGAGAATCGAAGGAACGCTCGGATCCATAAACAAAAGTCCGTCTGCCATGCATTTTTTGCCAAAGAAAAAAAGCAAGAACGAGAGGAACATCAAACCAGACAACCCACTCTTGCCATGACCAAAGACTTTCAATACTCGACCCTAAACCACCGATATTTTTCGTTTGTAAAAGGGCATAGATTGAAAGAGGCCGAGAAAAATATTTAAAATATAGAAGATCAGCAAATAAAATGCCAGAGACGATCCCATCTAAGCTGATAAGCACCCATAGATGGCGTTTGACACCTAACGTATAGGCCAAACCCCACAAAGCAATTGCTGTGATGATCGACATGACAAACATCGAAGCGGTCAAAGAACCAGCCAAACGAATGCTCGTATAAAGCGTCTTGATGATCAATGAAACAAAGATGAGGATGCGCAACATTGCGCCTCGCTCCCCTCTCCCGGATTGATTTCTATGCTTCGATATGTTCATAAAAAGTTTTTGCCCTAACCTTTGATACTTTGACATTATACCATAGAATCTAGAGACGTACGTACCCAAAATTGCACAGTCAATGCATAAAATAAACTTTCATATTGTTTTGCTTTTATGTGAATGCCCCCAGGATGCACATAAGACGATTCCTCTTTTCGGTGCGGGTGAAAAAAAGAAAGGGACCTGGCAATCGATTCTTTTTCTTGTGATGATCGCGCCAAACCCAATATCTCGAGAAGAAAAATAGAGGCCAGAGAACTTTCAAAACGATCCTCGATGGTTCCCTTGTTGACAAAAAGTAAGGCGAATGCGCGTGCCCCATCGTCAGCATCAAACGAACCCCACAGGAGATGTTTACGATCCATGACATATAAGACATCCTGACCGATGCGTTCAAGACGTTTAATCTTCCAGTCGGGTCGAATGTGCCGTGTGCGTTCATTCCAAAACACGTACATCTCACGACTGCTCGGCCGTATCCATGACATCATCATCGCTCCTTGCTCAACTGTTCATGTTCACACATGACAGTATGGTCAAGGAAAATTGCTTAAAAACCACTCATTTAAAAAAACCAGGCCAAAACGATCAAAAAGACATACATGACCACCAAGCGGCGTGCAAACGTCCGGTACGACTGATGGACTTCACCGATTTTAAACGGAAACAATTTGAACCATAAACTGTCAGTATATCGAATTTCGGCCGTCAACATCTGTTGTTGCATCAACCAGCTCAAAAGAAAAAGGATGGCAAGTTGAAGAACGGTATAAGGAAATGCACGCATGACAACGACTGCGACCAAAACGCTTAAAAACCATTGTCGAACATCACCATTACGCAACCATAATTTGAAGTACAAATAAAAAAGAACATTTTTTCGCTCATAAGGCCAAACCATGCTTTTTTTCTTTTGATCCCGTCGCAACCGTGTAGGCGGAACAAGCACATATGGCGCCCGCAGATTTGTCGATTGTTCAAAAAACGAACCCCACCAACGCCGCTCGCGATGCGCCAACGTCCTTTCCAATAAGACAAGACGTTCATATGGTAGAGGCGTGTGACGTGTCAGCACATAGATTCCTAACACAAAAAATAACATGAGTACGATGCCTAAAACAATGATAAGCAAAGATCGAGTCATAAGTCCGTAGAGGAGCAACCCAACGATCAAACCGTATAGAATACGAAGAAACAAAACACGCCATGTAGAAAACACCAGCCCACGAAAAAAAACAAAAACACTGAGCCTATTCAATAACAGTATCATCGCCCCTAGAAGTAAAAACATGCCCCAATCGCCTACTCTGGCCATAAAAAGCGGCCAAAGCAGCAGCCATACGAACGCTAAACCTAGATGCGTCATCTGTGCTGAATATCGCTCGACTTCCCACCAAAATGGTCGTAGCGCGCGACCGAGCGGCGCGAGATAATATAGATCTTCTTCTAAAAACCAAGGACGCACGCGACGAATAGCAATGAAAAAAGCAAACACAACGCTTATGACAAACACCAGCGGAAAACCGAGGGGGAGTGCTTGAATCAACTGTGGATAAAAAGCAAGCAAAACCAAAAACAATAGCACCGGAATGGCGCCAAAACCATTCAGCCAACGCTTTATGAGAATAAGACGCTTGGCCTGAACCTGCTGGATGCGTCTTTTGAAAAATGCTTTGACCCATTGTTCTTGGTTTGTCTTCTCCCTATCACCATGCGCTGTTAAATCCAATCGTGTCTTGCCTCTAGAAAAGGTTGTCTCGTCATGCTTAGGCATGGATCTCACCACCAAGTTGCTTTAAAAGATCAAGGTATAAAGCATCAACCGCATAGGATGGCACATGGTGTTCTCCCCCATAGACATCTCTTTCCATCTCTTTTAACGTACCGCTCCAAAGAATGCGCCCTTCATGCATGACGACAAAACGATCACACCACTTCGCAGCCATGGATAACAGATGCGTTGACATCAAGATCGCCCGACCCTTTTCCCGTTCTTTGGCCAAAGCTTCGAGAAGTGTCTGCATCCCCAGTGGGTCCAGACCGAGTAAAGGTTCATCTAAAATGTAAAGCGGTGGCGAAAGGAGCAACGCCTGCACTACATGCATTTTTTGGCGCATTCCTTTAGAAAAATAGATTGGCAAGCGATCTTTCGCCTGCTCTAAACGATAGGCGCGAAGCAGTTCAGAAACACGCGCATGAAACGTCGTTTCATCCAAGCCATAAACGATCGCTGTCATGCGTAAATGTTCGTATAAAGAGAGCTCATCATAAAAAATCGGCATCTCTGGTATGTAAAAAAAATGACGTCGATATTGCTCAGGGTTTTGAGTTTGTTCGATCCCCCCGATCGTGATATGACCGTGAAAAGGTTCCATGAGACCAATGATGTGTTTAATCAGTGTGCTTTTGCCAGCCCCATTGAGTCCGACCAAAGCAACCCATTCCCCTTCCTGAACCGTAAATGAAATATCTTTGAGAAGTGGTGCAGCACGATGATACCCACCTGTAACATGATCAATCTGAAGCACAGTTCTAACCCCTTTCAATCATCATCTTACCTGATCGTCTACCATGAGCATCATAGAAAAAGCCGTCTTTAAGATGACGGCTTTCAACAGACAGTTTGAGAGCACGACAATCGTCGCCCTTATTTGGACCATCCTTCTTTTTCCCAATAGTGTTGCATGGCATGAAGGTCATATGTTTCTTCACCAAGGTCAATGCGCTCTGGATTAAAACGCTTGTATACAAAATCGAGATATGCTTTACGCATCGCTAATTTTAACGTCGTAAAGCGCTGTTCAAAGGATTGAGAAAGTGAGCGAAACCGATAAACAGCTTGACGCATGGCGACCCCTTCTTTCTAGTCTTCCTGCCTATACCGCTCGCATCGCCACATAAAATATCTCGGATGAACTGAAGGCAGAGTTTGATTTATTTTAGCATACGTCACGAAAAGATACAATGAAAAAAATACGGTACTGCTCGGTAACACCGTTAAATTATTTTTAAAAAAACCTTGACATACGTAAAAACTGTATTATAATAGGTTTGAGAATATCTTATAATATACTATAACAGGTGTGGAGAGGAGCCAAACAGAATGAGCAAACAAGAACGAGCCATGGCCATTCGCCAAGACTGGGAAAACAATCCACGTTGGGAAGGGATTCGTCGTGAGTATTCCGCCGATGATGTTGCTGCGCTACAGGGTACCATACAAATCGAGTATACACTTGCCCGCCGCGGTGCAGAACGTTTTTGGCGAGATATTCATGATCCACATAGTTTCGTTCGGGCACTCGGGGCACTTACCGGGAATCAAGCTGTCCAACAAGTGAAAGCTGGGCTGAAAGCAATCTATTTAAGCGGCTGGCAAGTCGCTGCAGATGCGAACTTGGCCGGGCAAACATATCCCGATCAAAGCCTCTATCCAGCCAACAGCGTCCCTGCTGTTGTCCGTCGTATCAATCAAGCGCTCATGCGCGCTGACCAAATTCATGCGCTGGAAGGTAAAAACAACATCGATTGGTTTGTCCCAATTGTTGCCGATGCCGAAGCCGGGTTCGGCGGACCGCTGAATGTTTTTGAACTCGTCAAAGCGATGATTGAAGCCGGTGCCGCTGCCGTTCACTTAGAAGATCAACTTTCATCAGAAAAAAAATGCGGTCATTTGGGTGGAAAAGTGCTTTTGCCGACCTCGCATGCCATTCGTAACTTGACCGCAGCCCGACTCGCCGCAGATGTCATGGGTGTCCCCACGGTCCTCATTGCTCGAACCGATGCAAATGCCGCCACCCTTCTGACCAGCGATATCGATCCGCGCGATCACAAATTCTTAACTGGGGAACGTACACCAGAAGGTTATTATGTTGTCAAAAGCGGCATAGAGCAAGCCATTGACCGCGCCTTATCTTATGCTCCTTACGCCGATCTGTTGTGGTTTGAAACAAGCGAACCAAACCTCGATGAAGCGCGGCAATTTGCAGAAGCCATCCACGCTAAGTATCCCGGCAAACTCCTCGCCTATAACTGCTCGCCTTCGTTTAACTGGAAACAAAAATTAACCGATGAACAAATCGCTTCATTCCAAGAAGACATTGCTGCCATGGGTTACAAATTCCAGTTTGTCACGCTCGCTGGTTTCCATGCTTTAAACTACAGCATGTTTGAACTGGCTCATGATTACAATCAACGAGGCATGGCTGCCTATAGTGAACTTCAACAAAAAGAATTTGCCGCGGAAGCATTGGGCTATACTGCGACGCGTCATCAGCGCGAAGTCGGAACAGGCTATTTTGATCAAATATCTCTCGTGATCTCTGGTGGCCTCTCTTCTACCTTAGCACTGACCGGATCCACCGAAGAAGAACAATTTACCAACGCTTAAACGCGTATCACTTAAACCTGTATCATGAGAAACGATGACGCAACAACTTTTAAGAAGCATAACCCGAAACGATGGTCTATTGTCGTTTCGGGTTTTTTAGATCGATCTTTTTTGAAAGATAAGTTGTAACGTCTGCCCCTCTCGCTTAACTTGCATCGACTCTGGTGTGACCGCTTTGGGGAAAGGATAATTGAGTTCAAATGCTTGAGAAGTTGCGCGTTCCGCTAAATAACCACGATCTTCATCCGTGAGGCGATGGACTTCCTTACCGGCATATGCCAGATGTAGCATATGTGTGGATGGATAGACTTTTATATCTTGAATCAGGACATTTTTAGGCACATGAATGATCACTGTCACATGCTTATCATCTTCGGTCATGTGAAGACGCGGCTCAATGTGTCGGAGCCATGACCCCACCTCTTTCCAAAATGCTTCAAACATGCTCTCTCCCTCCTCTCCCTTAGCATATGCATCAGTTAACGATACGCTTGGTACAGATGCCTGTAAACGCAACAACCTCTTCTTTTTTTTCACAAAATAACGTATGATAGAGACAGGGGGGAGGCATATGTGGCTTTTTGATTGGTTCATCCATCCGATTTTCTGGTTTATTCTCGGTTTTTTGCTTCTCATTATCGAAGTGATGACAGTCACTTTTGTGCTTTTATGGATTGGCATTGGGGCGTTATTCACCGGCTTGGTCAACCTTTTCGTCCCTAATATTGCCATACTTCTCTCTGTATTTGTTGTAAGTTCTACATTGCTCTGGATCTATACCCGACCGCTGACGCGTCGTCTACGCCACCGCTCTCCTAAAGTTGAAAGCGGTGTCTATGCCCTTGTCGGAAAAACGACCATCGCCGAAACAACATTCGATGAACAAGAAAGCGGTTCGGTCCGACTGATGGGCGATGTGTGGCGAGCAAAAAGTACTTACGGGCGCATCGCGGCAGGAACACCCGTTAAAGTCGTGCGCATCGAAGGCGTAACCTTATACGTCGAGCCATACCATCCAACACGAGATGCGCCGCACCCATAAACATGGATGGCAGGCTATTTTTGAATTTTTTTGGTGCTCACAGCGATCGTTTTCACACATGTGCAGAGAATATCCATCTATTAAAAAGATACCTTAGGTATTGAGAGGTTTTTTGATTCATAATGTATGTCCCATCCTAATGGATCCTAATGGATAAAGGAGGCTTTTGCATGAACGGTAATTTTTCAGCACTCATCATCAACACGCTTCTTCTTCTCTTGGCGATTTACATCATCGTAACCATCGTCCGCTCCATTCGCATTGTCCGGCAAGCCGAAGTTTATCTTGTCGAACGATTGGGTAAATTTCACCGCACATTAGAAAGTGGGATTCACCTTCTTATTCCAATCGTCGACCGTGTGGCAGCAGTTAAAGACTTGCGTGAGCATGTCGTCAATTTCGAGCCGCAAAGCATGATCACCCGGGATAATGTCGGCATTCAAATCGACTCTGTCGTATACTACCAAGTCACCGACCCGGTCAAAAATCAATACGAAATCGCGAACCCGATCGCTGCCATCGAAAACTTAACGGCAACAACGCTTAGAAATCTGGTCGGTGAGCTCGATCTTGATCAAACGCTAACGTCGCGAGATACGGTCAATGCAAAATTACGCACAGTGTTGGATGAAGCGACCGATAAATGGGGTATTAAGGTCAACCGTGTAGAAATCAAAAATATCGTTCCTCCGAAAGAAATACAAGATGCAATGGAACGGCAAATGCGCGCGGAACGTATTCGTCGTGAATCTGTTCTTGTTGCACAAGGCGAAAAAGAGTCCAATATTTTAAAAGCAGAGGGTATTAAACAATCGATGATTCTTGAAGCTGAAGCGCAAAGAGAAGCCCAGATTCGTCAGGCAGAAGGGGAAAGGCAGGCCGCCATCCTCCGGGCCGAAGGGGAAGCTCAGGCCATCCTTACCATCGCCGAAGCACGGGCTCGCGGCGAACGTATGGTCTATGAAGCAGTCAAGGCAGCTGCACCCACGCCTGCAGTCGTGCAAATCCGCTCGATGGAAGCCTTAGAAAAAGTGGCTGACGGTAAGGCAACGAAAATTATCATTCCCTCCGATGCCACATCGATGCTGGGCGTCATTGCTGCGGCCAAAGAACTATTAACCAGCAAAGAAGAACAATGACGCGCAAGTCTTGCTATACCATCTCTACCAAAACGATTTAAAGTTAGATCACGAAGGATTCGAGTGATAATCAACTGCTCGAACACCTTCGATTTTTTTTATGTTTTCAATGACCTCTAAGATCGATACCTTGGCAGGAAATGTCAGACGAAACTCGATCATCACCCAGCGCTGAACTTCATCTTCTTGCATCTCATTGGGATAAATATGCACTTGCCAAATATCAATATGATGCTCTCCAAAGATATGGCTTAAACGCGCAAGCGTTCCCGGGCGATCACGCACTTCGATGAACAGTTCGTATGGTTTCCGCCCGCTCATAAAACGATGTTCAACGCGCGGTAAAAAAACAGTACTCGCTAATATGATCAGCGTCGTGACGATTGCTGGAAAATAAAACCCACTTCCTACAGCAATCCCAATACCAGCTACGGCCCAGATCGTCGCTGCTGTCGTCAATCCGGAAATCATATGGTCAGAACGTCTTAAAATAGCACCCGCACCCAAAAAACCGATACCGCTTACAATTTGCGCCGCGATGCGTGAAGGATCAAAGCGCACCTGATCCAAACTTAAAAATTCTTGAAATCCATACATCGACGTTAGTGTAATGAGTGCAGAACCGAGTGATACCATTAAGTGCGTTTTAAGGCCTGCATGTTTTTGGCGTTGCCCGCGTTCCCAACCGATGATGCCACCTAAGATAGCAGCAAGAATCAGGCGTCCTATCATATGCATCATGTCCAATGTCACAACTTGCGTCATCTAGCACACCTTCATTCTTCTATTCAGACTTTTCTTTCTGATGACAGATACAGTTTAACAGATTGTACGCTTTCATTCAGTCTATGTGTGTTAAGAGCCTTTCATTATATCGATTTTTCTTTGTATTGACAAGGCTTGGCCGAAGATGGTGTGCGTCAATTGATCGTGACCATCGACTTGTTACAATATGAATTGATGAATTATTCGTGGGGCATCTTCTCCTTGGTCTGTGAGTTTTGACACCTTTACTGTACAAAAAGTGAAGCCCTTTTCTTCCCCACATTCTTCTCAAACTGTGTACGCCTTGTCCGCAAGCATCCCACTTATATCCCCTATGCTGATGTTGCGCCGACGACGTTCTTTATCCGATCGGTACGCTTTCATGCCTTCATAAGAAATTTTTCATACTACAACTGTCAGTGTGATACTGAAAACTTATTCTCTATCACATATCGAACACATATCGAACCATATACACTTTTTTAGAACGATGCTTCATCCGACGTTTTCGTCATGCACTCAAAAAATATTATAGAGGCCTATTTTTATATTTGGTTGCTTACGGTTGCTTAGACCTCACGTACATGTTGGACAGCATGGTTTAGACGTAATTTTCTGTTTTTGAATGTGGCCCTCCCACTTTCCTTTGAAAAACATATAATACATCAACGTCTTGATTCGGCCGACCCTTTGAGGGAGGGGGGGAGATGAGTCCAAAACGCTCTAAGGAAGATCAATGGCTAGCATTGTTAGGAACGACCTTTGCTTTAAGTGGATCGTTAACGGGTCTGATCGTCGCTTGGGGTTCCTTGCAATTAGCGCTCCGTCAATTAAAAAAGAAACAATCTAAAAAAACAGGTTCGAAACGCGTCTACTCCCGCACCGATCGTAAAAAAAGTAACCGAAGATGAAAAGGCGGGATAAACCATGAA
>JAVERJ010000046.1:0-11542 GCA_034007185.1 Candidatus Carbonibacillus sp.
CGCTTGATAAAATAATCCATCTTCCACAGGATCACTCTCTAATCCATGATCAGTGCTGAGTGCTCGCAGTAAATGAACCAGTTCTTTTTTTAAAGACGCATCGATCTCTACAACATCTTCCGGTGCGGTTTTCTCCAGATAAAGTTCATGTAAATCCAAAAGTCGGCCCAGCTCACGCACCGGTTCAGAATGATCGTCGACCCTGAGGTCGCAAGCGATGTCCGATATCCCCCCATAACCGCCTTGCGGTCTAGCCACGAGAAGCGCAGCGGACTGTTTCCCGCGCCGATCACCCCCCGCTTCATCACCCGCGAGAAGGGCAGCAAAAAGACGACGCTGAAGCGAACCATGCGCCGCTTTAAAAGCTTTGACCATCGCATCGATCACCCCTTCACCGGCCAGTATATTCCCTTGCACTGCCATATACGTATCGCGATAACCGCCAGCCCACGCATGCGTGGCCGTCCCAGTAAATGTCGCACTTCCTCCACGAACGTCGACAACGCCTACTTGCCGAACCTCCCGCTCATCATCGTGTTCAACCAAACGCCGCACGACTTCCTCTGCGTCATATCCTTCTTCCAAAAGACGAAGACCATCTGGGCCATATTGAGGATTGGCCCATGCTTGCGTAGCGACCGCGCCAACACCAGCCTTTACCCAAGGAACGATCGAACCAACCGCCAAAAACTTAGAAGCAACTGCCACGCCTACTTCCTTACGCATAGGATCAAAAGCAACGATTGAATACGTCATAACCGATCAGCCTCTCATTCTTAAACATCATCTACCATAAAAATGTTTCTTCTGGCTCCTACTAAATTTAGACCATTTAAACGGTTTGTGTTTGCCTTCAAACGCTACACAGTTTGCAACACTTGAACCATTGGATCAAATCACTGTGTGTGTTACAATAAGTTTACCTTGAAGTTCATTTTTCTTCAATCTATTTCGATAGATTAAGATCATGTTTCATATGCACGAAGATCATCGATCTAAAAGATTTAAGATAAACGCTTAAAAACTTTAGACACAAGCTGGTTTCAATGAAGGCATGTTGATCCAGCTCAAACACGCTCAATGGAGGCACGGGCATGGAAGCACTTTTAGAAATTAAACATCTAAAAACTTATTTTTATTCCAGCAAACGTGAAATTAAAGCTGTCGATGGCCTCGACCTGACCATCCATCGTGGTGAAACACTTGCACTTGTCGGTGAAAGCGGTAGCGGTAAATCGATCACGTCATTATCAATCATGGGACTCATTCCAACCCCTCCGGGAAAAATCGTCTCTGGGCAAATCGTCTTTGAGGGACAGGATCTCGTCCGACGATCCGAAAGAGACATGCAAAAAATAAGAGGAAACCGCTTGGCAATGATTTTCCAAGAACCTATGACCTCTCTCAATCCTGTGTTTACGATCGGGTTTCAGCTCACCGAACCGCTTCGCATCCATCAAAACATGAACAAAAAAGAGGCCGAAAAAAAAGCCCATGCCCTTCTTGAACTGGTCGGTATTGGGCGTGCAGATGAAATTTTAAAATCTTATCCGCATCAACTCTCGGGCGGCATGCGTCAACGTGTTATGATTGCTATGGCTATGGCAAACGATCCAGCGCTCCTCATCGCAGATGAACCGACGACAGCCTTAGATGTCACCATTCAAGCCCAAATATTAACGCTTATGAAAGAATTAAAAGCTAAGCGTCAAACGTCGATTCTCCTTATCACCCACGACCTAGGCGTCGTAGCCGAAATGGCTGACCGGGTCGCCGTCATGTACGCTGGTCAGGTCGTAGAAGAAGCACCGCTCTTAGAACTGTTCGATCACCCTCGTCATCCGTATACACGGGGACTGATGGCGGCCATTCCTCGTCTCGAAGATGACAAAGAAGCGCTCGAAGCGATCCCTGGCATTGTACCACCAGCCTATGCATATCCGAAAGGGTGTCGCTTTGCTCCGCGCTGTCCTCTTAAAACTGATCGCTGCACGCAGGAGATGCCAGAACTGATCGAACTGCGTCCATCACATAAGGCGCGTTGTTTTTACGCGTGAACAACTGGCAACATGCTGGTTTCTTTGGACATGAAAGGAGTACAACACCATGACCAACCCGCTTTTAGAAGTCAAAAACGTCAGTAAATATTTCCCGATTCAGGGCGGACTTCTGAGACGAACGCGCGGCTATGTCCGAGCCGTTGAAAACGTCAGTTTTGAACTCGCAGCCGGTGAGACGCTTGGTATCGTCGGTGAATCCGGATCCGGCAAATCGACCCTCGGTCGAACGATCATCCGTCTTTACGATCCGACGGAAGGATCGATACGCTACCAAGGACAAGATCTTGCCCATCTTCATCAGAAAGCACTCAGACCTTATCGCCGCCACATCCAGATGGTATTTCAAGATCCCTATGCCTCTTTGAATCCTCGCATGACCATCGGCGCTTTGATCGAAGAACCTCTCAAATTGCATACAAACTTAAACCGTAAAGAAAGAGAAGAAGAAATACGCAGGCTCTTAAAAATCGTCGGTTTATCCCCCGATGCCCATACACGATACCCGCATGAGTTCTCGGGCGGCCAACGTCAACGCATCGGTATCGCCCGTGCGCTTTCGATCAAACCGAGTCTAATCATCGCCGACGAACCCGTCTCCGCCCTCGATGTCTCCATCCAAGCGCAGGTGATCAATCTCATGATGGCCCTCAAAGCATCGTTTAACCTTTCTTACCTCTTTATTGCCCACGATTTAAGTGTCGTCAAACATATTTCCGATCGTGTCATGGTCATGTACCTCGGCCATGTCGTAGAAAGCGCACCCAAAAAAGAACTCTTTCAACATCCGCTGCATCCTTACACAGAAGCCCTCCTCTCTGCTGTCCCCGAGCCTAATCCGCGGAAGAAAAAAGAAAGAATCGTCTTAAGCGGAGACATCCCTAGTGCAGCGAACCCGCCAAAAGGTTGCGTCTTTCATACGCGTTGTCCCAAAGTCATGGCAGTATGTAAAGAAGTCAAACCCCCTTTACAAGAAGTCGCCCCCCAGCACTGGACAGCCTGCCATCTGTATACGCAAGGCTAGCATGACACCATCTTACGTGCGGCAACTCAACCGTTTCGCACTGAACCTTTACGTGTTGCGCATCGATACAATAATCCCCAAAAGTATAAGCCCACCGCCGATCCATTGACTGACCGATAGCGTTTCTCCAAAGACGATATACGCTAACAACGCAGCCCACACCGCTTCCCCTAAGATGGCTACAGAAATTGATGAAGCTTTCACCCAGACTATGGCCCAATTCAAAAGGGTATGGCCTAAAAGCGTAGGAAAGGTGGCCAAGGCTATAAAATAAAACCAGTCGATCGGTTCCTCTGGCCAAAGTGAAGATCCTTCCAAAACTACCATCAAAAAAAGCATTACGGTAGCTACACTGTAGACGATCAGCGTATAACCGCTCGCCGAAAGACGCGCCCGCACACTTTGACCGATCATAAAATAGGCAGAGATAAAAAAAGCAGCCGAAAGCGCCATCATATCGCCGAACAATGCGCGTGCATTTAAATGATAATCTCCCCAGCTGATCATGATCGACCCGCTGATGGCCATCATCCCGCCGAACAGCATCCATGGGCGCAAACGTTCTTTAAACACCAACATGACACCCATAAATGTAAAAAGCGGTTGCAGTGTTACAAGCACGACAGAGCTGGCAACCGAAGTGTAGTCGAGTGATAAAAACCATAGTTCAAAATGAATGGCTAGGAACACTCCGGAAAGTACGAGCAAAAACCAATCCCTTCGACGGAGAGAGCGAAGACCAGGCATCAGATCCGCTCGTTTTTGATGAACATAAGGCAGCATCAATATAACGGCAAAAAACAATCGATACATCGCAGTCACGGCAGCAGCAGTGTGCGACAAACGGACCCAAATGCTGGATGTCGCAATAAAAAAAACAGCTAAAAACACAACGACCCACGCTCGAACCACCTTAGTCCCCTTTCTTAAAAAACGCTCGTATATGCTTTGTCCCTAAAAACTATCTTATACAAAACAAACAGCGCACGGCTAGAGGAAACGCAACAGACAGATTTATCATTATTTATTTATTTTTCTGTATATTATGTATTTAAACCGAAGCCATGACGCATTCTAGTGTTTTTCCCTCATTCACGATATAATAGAAAGAACGAGAGGAGGATTGAATGTGCTCCCGCACGAACGCCTTCAGCTTATTCGTGAAAAACTTCTCAAAGAGAAACACCTTAAAATATCAGCGCTCAGTCAAGCTTTTAACGTCTCAGAAATGACCATTCACCGCGATATCAAAAAACTGATTGCCGAAGGTATCGCTGAAAAAACGTTTGGTGGTGTACGTCTTGCATTAGACCCGTCAACATCATCAAAACGAAAAAACGGAGAACGCTGCATCCTGTGCGAAAAAACGGTTGATCCCAAACACGCCTATCGACTGATTCTTAAAGATGGAACCATCGAAACCGCCTGTTGTGCACACTGCGGCCTTATTCGTCATAAACAAATCGCGTCACAGGTCAGTGATGCCCTCGTCCATGACTTTCTACTGCACACCACGGGGAGTGCCAGTACCATGAGCTATGTCATCGGTTCTGTGCTCCCTACACTGTGTTGTCAACCACAAATCTTAGCCTTTCAAGATGCGCATATCGCTAAACATTTTATTCTAGGCTTCCAAGGTAAGTTACTGTCTTTCCACGAAGCACTCTTACACCTTGAACATATGACGCATATTGAGCATCATGAGCACAATGACGATGAACTTCAGACAACAGCTTCTATGCGACATTCAAACCATCTCTAAGCATCGGAGCACCATCAAATGGTTCGGATCCATTCTGTAAAATATGCATCTTGTCATAGGTGGTTTCTATCGTATATAATTGATTTACAATTCAATAGACGGCCTAATTTCGGTGCTGCTCCACCGAAAACGGGGGACCCGATTGGTTTGGGGTTAATCTTCATAGGTGTATTTTATGAAGAGGGATGAGTCAGCTACGTCTTCTCTGCCATCCTACCCGTCAGCTAACCCCGTCGGCTAAAGCAGGGAAGTTCCTAAGGATACATCTTCCACGAGGGAGATGTGGGTTGTTCGTCCGGTGTACGCACGCCCATGTCCACATCGCGAGCCTTGGAGCTTATCCCAAGACTGTGATGTGGACTTTTTTGGTCGCTTCATGGGTATGTACCAATCATACCATCGATCGTCCGAGGTGTGAGGTGTGCTGATGATTGCTATCCACACCTTTAACGATCACATGCATTAATTGCATAGTTTCTTCAAATATTTGGAAAGGAGGGGTTGTCCATGGCGTTTTATGAAGGCGTCTACGAACAGACAGAACAAGCCCAAGTGCGCTTTATCGGTATGCATACTGAAGAAGGCATGTATGACCTCGGCTTATTGTTTTCCAATCAATTCTTTGGAAAAACGATGGTCATTAACATGCAGAGCGGAAAAACGGTGCTTGTTGATGTAGAGGATCTGCAAAATTTAGAATGGTTAAAAGAAACCTTTTCTCTCAAAAGTCTCACTGAAGCCGAACGCCTGGCTCATTTCTTAGAAGACCACATCCCCTCTCTTCCTTGGAAACCTGAATATTAATTTCCCTGCTCAATGATATGCCCAAAGGGCATGCACTCCTAGCGATCCCAAGCAAGGAGTTTTTTTTTATGCGAAGTCTATCTCACCACTGTTCAATGTCAGCATGCCTTGATCCGTTTGTAACAGCGCATAACCATTGTGATCAATCCCCATAAATATCCCTTGCACACGTTGTCGCCCTGAGTTGAGCGCGATCGTCTGGTGCAATCGCCATGCCCTTTGTAACCATTCCTTTTGGATCAAAACAAAAGGTTCTTGCTCCCAAAGTTTTAACATCGCTTCTAAAAATTCCAAGAGCACCATCAAAAGTTCCCCACGCGATGGTAATCGCCCCATCTGCGCATTGGCTTCCTCATGAGCCATTTTAAGTGAGATCGCGTGCGTTTTTAAGTCTTCTGGAAAATCATCTGACTGCTGTAAAACATTCATGCCGATACCCAATACAGCAAACTTTAAGCGATCTACCTCGCCTTGACCTTCAATGAGCATACCTGCAACCTTGCGGTCCAATAAGATAACATCATTGGGCCACTTCAATCGTGGTTCGAATCCAAAATGTTCCAGCGTCCGTGCTACAGCAACAGCGCTCAATAGTGGTAATTGATGCGCGACTGATAAAGGTCGCTCCGGACGAAGGACAAGACTTACCCATAACCCTTTTCCCGAAGGCGAAGACCAAGATCGGCCGAGGCGCCCGCGTCCTTTGGTCTGACGTTCACTCACCACAACCGCGCCATGGGGTGCTCCTTCCATTGCCCAGACTTTGGCTATATCTTGAGTACTTTCTACCTCGCGATACAGACGATACACTTTACCTAAAAATTGTGTATGTAAACGGGTAAAATACTCTTCCGATAACAAACGATTTTGTGTCTCTAACAGGCGATACCCTTGCCGATGGCGCGCTTCAATGTTCAGTCCCTCCGCAATGAGCGCTCGAATCGCTTTCCATATAGCCGTCCGACTGACCCCCAAAGCTTCAGCCAATGCTTCACCTGAGACAAATTGAGGCGCATCCTCTTGTAAACGAGCGTATACGCGATCTTTCACCTTCATCTGTCTTCCCTCCTTTTAGACACATTGATGCGTGGCATTGATGGCATTGATAACCCATCATCGCTCATACGATCCCTCAATCACACCGTTCTTCAAAATTCATGCCTTATCGCTTATCATCTCGTGGGCTGCTGCCAATAAAGCATCCTCTTCATTCGGTAAACCAAAAAAATTGACTTTTTCCCATAACTTTTGTTGAATCTCACCTATCCAGCGACCAGACGGGACTCCCAAAACGTTGGTCAAACGCTCCATAGAAAGCGCTACATCCCGTGGCTTTGGCGCTACTAAGGAACGGTAACGTTGGGCTAGGTGAGCAAACATACGCCGCGTAAAGGTCCGCGGATACCCTTGATCCAAATGGTTGATTCGTATCATTTCATAAACATGCCTGGCGCCTTTGGTCGCCCACATCCAAAGATAAGTTGTTAAATCATCCTCCGAACGCCATGCCGCATCATGCGGCAGGTCCAAAGAAGATACTTTTAGCCCGACACCCTCATTGGACGATCGCTCAGATCGTATCACGTCCATTCTGCGTAAGAGCGCCTCCAAGCTTAAGCGACTTTTTTCGACATTCGAAGATACGTTGCGCAAGCGTTCTGCACTTTGGATGAGACGTCGCGTTTTTCGTGAAAGTGGAAGTTTTTCCCAAGACCAATCATTTGGTTGATTTTCATCCTCTAGGCAAAAAGGCACTGTGGCACGCGCACCAAGCGCTAAAGCAACCCACCAAAAATGAGAACCATCCTCCGTCGATATAGCAACAAAAGGTTCCATCATAACCATCGTAAAAAGCAAACCGTAGCGATCCAGCCCTCGCGCCATACGAAGCGGCGGAATATGCATAAACATTTTTTCAACTTCCTGCACAATGCGTTCCAAAGACACGAACTTCAGACATGCTCGGCAAGCAACGATCGCTTCATGTGTTTTAGCATCGATCGCAAGATCATAGGTCCAAGCAAAACGCAAAGCTCGCAACAATCTAAGCGGATCTTCTCTTAAGCGTTCCTCAGCCCGTCCAACCGTTTTCAACCGCCGTCGCTTCAGATCTGTGAGACCATCGAAAGGATCGATCAAAAGACCATCCCTTCTCCAAGCCAAGGCATTGATCGTAAAATCACGTCTGGCCAGATCCGACATGAGATCATCCGCAAACTGGACATTGGGATGTCGATCATGCGGAGGATAGCTTTCTTTGCGAAACGTCGTGACTTCAAACGCTGTCCCTTCATCCACCACTGTCACCGTTCCAAAAGCAGCACCCGTCGGATAACTCTTGGGGAACAAGCGCATAATCTCCTCAGGTCGAAGGGATGTGGCGATATCAATATCACCGCCGATCTGCCCCCAAAGCGCATCACGCAATGCCCCTCCGACGATATAGGCCTCCCCGCCATGCGCTTCAATGGCTTCAAGTATACGAAGGGCCTTTTGCCAAACGACGCTTTTAGCAATCAGATGAGAAAAAGAATAAAAAAACGTTCCCACCCCCATCCTCCTTTATGGCTCGGCCATGCTTGTTCCCAAGCCGCTCCATGCTGCATATCATGATGGCGTGTGACGTAAAGCACGAAAATCCCAAGGTTCCTCTGCCAAGGAACGCAATAAGACATCCGCTGTGCCAAGATTCGTAGCCAACGGCACACCGTATACATCAGCCAGTCGCAACAGGGCGGTGATATCCGGTTCGTGGGGTTGAGCCGTCAAAGGATCGCGCAAAAAAATAACGAGATCGATCAAATCCTCAGCAATCATCGCGCCGATCTGCTGATCGCCGCCATACGGTCCAGACTTCATACGCTTAACCAGAAGCGATGTCTCTTCCATAATACGCCTTCCAGTCGTTCCGGTCGCAAACAACGTATGTGTTTTTAAAATCGGTTCATAGGCAATACAAAAATTGACCATCTCATCTTTTTTCTTGTCATGAGCAATCAATGCAATATTCATGTGATTCCCTCCATGGCAATGCATCAACACTGGACCCGATCACACGTTGGGATATGACGATGATAACAACCTATCAAGCAACTTTTCTAAACCATAGACGAGGCTATCGCGTTCCATCACTTGTTCAATGGCGAGAAGGAGACCTGGCATAAACGATTCACGGCTTAAAGCATCATGACGAATCGTCAAAATTTCCCCTTCCCCACCAAACATCACAGCTTGATGTGCGACCAGGCCGGGTAGTCGAACACTTTTAATATCGGTCTGAATCGGAGAAGATGCTCTCATCAGCTGCTCAGTATACGCGGCCGTCCCTGAAGGCTTATCACGTTTGTTGAGACGATGACCTTCGATGATTTCAGCATGACTGTAATAGCGTGCAGCAATCTCACTAAAACGCATCATTAAAATGGCACCAAGCGCAAAATTCGGCGCAATCACACCTCCAACCTTTTTTTCAGCAGCAAGCGCTTGAAGCCGTTCGACATCGGGCATGGTCAGACCCGTTGTGCCAACCACAGGTCGCACACCATGTTGAATCGCCACCTCGATATGCTCATACACCGTCTCAGGTGTCGTAAAATCGACCAACACATGAACCGATTCTTTTTGTAATGCTTCCAAAACTGTAACATACGTTGGCCACAACGGATGCGTGCGTCCTTTATAATCCACCAACGCCACGACTTTATAATCTTCTCGTTTTTGTATATGCTCAAGCGCCAATTGACCCATTTTACCAAATGCACCGGATACAACTATGCGAATCATGCTCACGCTCTCCTCGTCCAGCGATCTTTATCCCGCGTTTGATATTTTTCCATCACATCATGTAAAGCTTGGTCAAGATCAATGTTTTGCGCATTTGCAAAAGTGACAATAACAAACAGCAAATCGCCTAGTTCTTCAGACAAAGAACCAGGACGTTCATCGCTTTTCTTTGGTTTTTCACCATACCTATGGTTCACTTCACGTGCGATCTCTCCTACTTCCTCCGCCAACCGAGCAACCATCGACATCGGTGAAAAATATCCTTCCTTGAACTGTGATATGTACGCATCAATCTCCTTTTGCCACTCTGATAGTGTTTTGGCCATCGACGTTCCTCCTTCAACCAAACCTAAACCGAACGTGCTTCACGACGATCCGCCTGCTCCTCCTGATCGTCAACCTCAAACAAACATAAATCGTCACCATTCGTCTTTAATCGTATCGTACTAGAAAAAAATAAGTTATGCAATACAAACAAACGTGAAGCCCAACCATCGATACCACCATGATCGATGGAAACGTGCAGACAACGTCTGAAGTTGATATAATATAAATGCTTTACACGGATATCCTCTTCCGCCATCCATATGTTCTCTTAAACTAAGTAGCTCTTAAAGGAGTCATCAATGTCAATACGACACCATCTCCTTCAACGCATCAAACAAATCATCGGCATTACCATAGGCGCAACCATCTTTGCTTTTGGTCTTAATGTATTCAATATTGCTCATGGACTCGCTGAAGGGGGACTGACCGGTTTTGCCTTATTGTTTAAATATGTTTTTGATTTCCCACCGGGTATCTTTTTAATTGTCACCAATATTCCTCTCTTTTTACTCGGATGGCGCTCGCTCGGACATGCCTCCATGCTTCTTACAATTTATGGCACACTCATCAGTTCGGTCCTCATCGATGTCATGGCCCCACTCGCTCAACCGATGTCCCACGATATGCTTCTGGCTGCACTTTACGCTGGTGCTTTTTCTGGTCTGGGATTGGGCCTTATCTTTCGTTATGGTGGAACGACCGGTGGATCCGATCTTATCGCTCGGCTCGTTCAACGTTATTGGGGTATAAGCATGGGACGCACGATGTTTGTGATCGATGCAATGGTTATCATGATCTCAATGCTGACGTATCTAGACCGTGAGCGCGCTATGTATACCATTATTGCCGTTTACCTTGGCTCGCGCGTCATCGATTTCGTGCAAGAAGGTGCTTATGCCGGACGGATGATTTTGATTGTCTCTGATCACACGACGACCATCGCCCAACGCATTATGAACGACCTAGAACGCGGCGCAACGCTTATACAAAGCCGCGGGGCTTATACGAGTCAGGAAAGACCGCTTTTATATTGTGTTGTATCACGCAATGAAGTCGTACACGTCAAGCAAATCATTGAAGACATAGATCCAGCTGCTTTTGTTGTCATCACCGATGCTCATGATATTCACGGTGAAGGTTTTACGCTCGATGAACATAAAAGACCGTTGTTCAAATAAAACAAGATCATGAAATCATCTTTATGGACATAACAAACGCAGAAGCGCCCAATTGAGCGCTTCTGCGTTTGTTTACACATGGTCACGGTTAACTGTGACGATGCACTTTCCTTTACGTTCGCACCTCAACACCAACCCTTTTTATCTTCTTTAACAATAGGCCGATCAACGCATGCGTGGTTTGTTGTGCTTATTTATGCGAAAGAACCCACTCTGCCAGTTGTTTTTTCTCAGCAGCACTGCCAGTGAACATCCCTGCTGGCATTTTGCCAAACGATCCACTCCGACCATTTGTGATGATATCAACGACTTCATCCACCGAAAGATTGAGCCCAATCAAGCTTGGCGCTGCCGGTGTCCCAGCTAAATCTTTGCCGTGACACGAACTGCACGATGCTTCGAAAGCAGCTTGCGCGTCAAAATTGGATGCCGTCGTATCTGGAGCAGGCGCTTTCCCTTGATTTGGTAAGTAGATAAGGAAGACAAGGAACAATAACAGTAAGACGCCACCGAGCATCATATAATAAAAAGGTTTTCTTGTCACCGGCCGTCCCTTCCTTTATAAACATCAAATATAGACATCAAAGCGTAAGTATCAAACACCAAA
>JAVERJ010000047.1:0-11286 GCA_034007185.1 Candidatus Carbonibacillus sp.
AAAATGATGCATCTGTTAGGCGCATCGATGTAAATGTTATCTCTCGTCCGGGTTGATAGCGCGCATCTAAATAATCTTCGGCATGCGGACTCATCATACGTATCAGGGAAAAGGTCAATAAACCTGTCGGCACAACCTCAAACGTTCGAATACCATCTGAGACAAAGAACGAGGTGTGTTTTAAATCAGAAAAACCAGCCCATACCACCTCTGGTGGATATAGCGCATCATACATGGAGCTGATCCTCCTTTTTTTCGTCTTACAATCGATGCAGTAGATGTAGTAGATGCCATTATGCAATCAGGGTACAAACGTTATTGCACGAACTGGCCGATCTTGCCGATGGACTGTTTCCGCGCTTCAACCAAGGTTTTGAGTTTTGCAAGCGCTTGTCCGATGCCGCCCACCTCGTCGATTAAACCGTAACGAACGGCTTCTTCCCCAGCCACGTTTGTCCCAACATCACGATTGAGCTCACCAGTTTTAAACATCAGTTCACGCATCATGTGCTCATCAATCCGTGAATGCTTGACGACAAAACGAATGATACGCTCTTGCATGCGATCAATATATTCAAACGTTTGTGGAACACCGATGACGAGACCATTTAAGCGTATGGGATGAATGGTCATCGTCGCTGTCTCAGCAATAAAACTGTAATCCGCAGCAACAGCAATCGGAACCCCGATCGAATGCCCACCCCCAAGCACCAAAGCAACCGTAGGTTTGCTAAGCGTAGCGATCATCTCCGCAATGGCCAGACCTGCTTCTACATCTCCACCGACGGTATTTAATATAATCAAAACACCCTCGATCTCTGGACTTTGTTCCGCAGCGACCAACTGCGGAATCAGATGTTCATATTTCGTGGTTTTGTTTTGCGGCGGCAAGGTCAAGTGTCCTTCAATCTGCCCAATAATCGTTAACGTAAACAAGCGAGCATCGCCACTTGGGACTGTTGTTTGACCGAGATTCCGTATGGCTTGCATCACTTGCTGACTGAGTTCAGCATCCGCTTGTTTTTCTTGCTCGCCTATTTTTTCTTGCTCGCTTATTTTTTCTCGGTCACCCTGAGGTTTATCCATGGATCGCTCGTTCATATCATGATTCAATGGGTGCATCGTGTGGGCTCCTTCCGTTTCTGTTCCATGTGCATGTTTTTGAAGAAACCTTGTGAGCCTTCTCAATCATTTATGATGACCCTCACATGGTTTGAGGCATCGTGGAGACAACGTCCTTTTTATAGATAACACGTCTTTATCTTGAAGGGCTCGTGAAGGGTTCGTGAAGGGCTCGTGGATAGTCTTTGCAGATGGACTGATTTCATGTAAGCTTTTTCGCCTCTTAACACAGCGTTTGGGATCGATGCTCCGCTCGATAGAGCCCCTCTTGCACATCGCTCTTGGTTCTGGTGCTCATTTGAGTCGCTCTTTAAGATACGCTTGAATCTCCTCGATCTCCCGCGCCAAAGTATCATACTTTTGCGAAAGTGTTTCAATCAGTTGCAAAAGAACGTGCTCCCGTTCACTTGTGGAACGAATGACATAAAATAACAACCATACAAAAAGCGCCGCAAATGCACCTTCGCGTACGACAGATTGCCACAGACCAATCTCGCCCATCATCATCCCTCCTGGTAGAAGTTTATGCCAGCAAAGAGGGATGTTTTGGACATGTATCGTTTAAGACGAGCCCCTTACAAAAAATGTTCAAAAATCTAGACCATCTCAGAGCATCATCCTAAAGTCATTATCTCCATCCGCAGACGGGCTGCTAAACTTTTTTCGAGCTCAACGCGTAAAAAGATACCCTCTGCGCGCGCTTCTTCACGAAGCACCCAACCTGCTTGATGCGCCCAGGCCACCCATTGACCTTGATCATAAGGGATCAACACTTCAACAACCTCGCGGCGAGCAGCAAGATGTTTCTGAATCGCTTCTTGTAGCGCGTCTAAGTTTAAGCCGCGCTGAGCGGAGATGATCACCCCATCCCAATGTGCAAAAGGCACAATGTCTGGCCAGCCTTCTGGGTACAGCCTGTCTATTTTATTATAAACCGTAAGAATGGGACGGCTTAAGGCACCAATCTCTTCAAGAACCTGACGAACAATGGTCATGTGCATGTCCATGTGTGGATGTGACGCATCAACCACGTGTAAGATCAGATCCGCTTCTGCTACTTCTTCCAAAGTCGAACGAAAGGCAGCAACCAGCGTGGTGGGGAGTTTATGCACAAAACCAACTGTATCGACAAGGAGATAGGGTTCGCCGACTTTCGGTTTAACGCGACGTGTGGTGGCATCCAATGTAGCAAAAAGCCGATCTTCTACCAAAACATCGGATCCTGCAAGCGCTCGATGAAGCGTAGACTTACCAGCATTTGTATATCCAGTTAGAGCAACGACGGGTACTGCATGTCGATCACGTTTGAGACGTAATCGCTGGCGATGCGCTCGAACATCGGCCAAAGCACGTCGCAGGGCCGTCATGCGCTCCCGGATACGTCGGCGATCGACTTCCAATTTTGTCTCGCCAGGCCCTCGCGTGCCAATACCCCCGGCAAGGCGGGAAAGCTCAATGCCCCGTCCAGTGATACGTGGAAGCAGATATTCAAGCTGGGCCAGCTCGACTTGCAGTTTTGCTTCGCGCGATTGGGCTCTTCCCGCAAAAATATCGAGGATGACGTGCGTTCGATCTAGAACAAGAATGTTTAAAAGCTTTTCGAGGTTCCGTTGCTGTACCGGTGTAAGCGGATCATCAAATACAACCACATCAAATCGACCTTCCTTTACACCGGTCATAAGTGCTTCAACTTTCCCCGAACCGACATAAGTCGCGGGATCGGGCCTTTCCCGTCGAACGACTTCCCGTCCAACGACGACAAAGCCTACTGTCTCCACAAGCCGAGCAAGCTCTTCTAATGATTCTTCAGGTGACGGTTCATCCGTAGGACGTCGGCTGCCGGATCTCTTTTTCCAAGGGGTACTCATCGAAAGCGCGATCAGATACGCGCGCCTTCCCTCATCGTCTGACGTGTGTTGGGTAGATGTCCTTTTTTCCTTTTCACTTATTAGAGGGTAAGGTCGGTCCTTATTCTCATTTCGCGCTTGGATGTCCTGATGATCCGGCGATTGTGGCTTTTTCACGGGCATCTCTCCATTTCATACTTATCATACCATGTCCTTGGACGTTTATGTCCAGTATAACATTGTATGTGAACCATAAAAAAACCGGGATGTGCATAAGCGTTGCACTCCCGGAAATCATTTCATCGAATGATCATATGTCCATCATAGACGAACGTGTTTTAAACCTCCATAATGATCGGAAGAATCATCGGACGACGCCGCGTCTGTTCAAACAAGAAACGGCCCAATGTATCTTTAACTGTATTTTTGAGTGAAGACCAGTCACTGACGTTATCATGCATGAGTTTGTTCAGTGTGTTGGTAACGAGCTTACTTGCCTCTTCCATCAGCGGTTCTGACTCGCGCACATAGACAAAACCACGCGAGATAATATCCGGACCGGAGAGGATCGCACCCTTCTGTTTGCTTAAAGTGACAACAACGACCAAGATGCCATCTTGAGATAATAACTTGCGATCTCTTAAGACGATGTTTCCGACATCACCGACGCCCAAACCATCGATGAGAACTTGACCAACGCTTACCTTCGGACCAAGGCGCGCGATCCCTTGTTCAATTTCCACAACGTCACCGTTATCGATGACAAAAATGTTTTCAGCGCGAACACCGACTTCTTCAGCGAGCATCGCATGGCGGCGGAGCATGCGGTATTCACCGTGAATCGGTATAAAGTATTTTGGACGAATTAAAGAAAGCATAAGCTTAAGCTCTTCTTGTGAACCGTGACCAGAGACGTGCACACCAGTTTCTGAGCCGGGGCCATAGATCACCTCAGCCCCGAGACGGAAGAGCGCATCGACCGTGCGGCCAACAAAACGCTCATTGCCGGGGATCGGTGTCGCAGATAAAATGACTGTGTCACCCGGTAAAATATCAAGGGTACGGTGGGAACTTCTAGCCATGCGGGCCAACGCGGACATCGGCTCACCTTGGCTGCCTGTAGAGAGAATGACGATCTTTTCTGGGGGGAGTTTACTGACATCTTCATGATCGATGATCATGTCATCTTCAATATGAAGATACCCCAATTCCCGAGAAATATTTACGACATTGACCATACTCCGCCCTACAATGGCGACTTTACGTCCGGTTACTTCTGCTGCCTCGAAAATTTGTTGGATGCGGTGAACATTTGAAGCAAACGTCGCAATGATAATGCGAGACGTCGTCTGCTTAAAAATACGTTTAAGATTGTCACCGACCTTACGTTCCGAGCCAGTATGTCCGGGCCGTTCCGCATTCGTACTGTCTGAAAGCAAGGCAAGGACACCACGCTCACCGAGCGCAGCCATTTTATTGAGTTCAGCGATCTCGCCACCCACAGGCGTAAAATCGAATTTAAAGTCCCCCGTATGCACAATGATACCTTCCGGCGTCTCTAACACGATCCCCACGGCGTCTGGAATACTGTGATTCACACGGAAAAACGATACGATGATCGATCCGAGACGTATCACAGAATCTGTTGTGACCGCATGCAGTCGGACGTTTCCTGTCAACCCTGCTTCCTTGAGCTTCACTTGAACAAGCCCTAGCGTAAGACGGGTTCCATAGACAGGAACATTCAATTGCTTGAGCACATAGGCAATCGCCCCGATGTGATCTTCATGCCCGTGGGTGAGCACAATGCCTCGAATTTTGTCACGGTTTTCTTCAAGATACGATAAATCTGGAATAACGATGTCAACACCCAACATCTCTTCTTCAGGGAACTTAAGCCCGGCATCGATGACGATGATGTCATCCCCATAACGCACAACATACATATTTTTGCCGATTTCCCCGAGTCCGCCCAGAGCGAGGATGGACACTTTTTGAGATACCTTAGGCAAACCAACGCCTCCTATAGTGCGGTTGTCCGTCACCGCGCAAACAGAGGGAAGCCGTGCCAAACACACTTAAGGTTAGTATAGCCAGTGTTAACAAAAAAAGCAAGCGACCGCAATCGCTTTGTTATTGTTCTGTGATATTGTCATGTAACGCTTCCTTCATGTAACGCTTTTGTGAAAATGTCCTACCGCCGTATGTGACATTTTCACAGAACAAATGAAGTGAATCGTTCATAAAAATAAACGCTTTGTTAAAGATCATGATGATCGAAAGATCGATGATACCATGCTTTTTTTATTCTGGTGAAGAAAACTTTTTAGGGATGGTCAAACGACCGATCGCACACGATTGACCGTTACAGCTATCCTTTAACATACATGTTTCACAAGCACCTTTTTTTCTTTTGGCAAAAAAACGTCCGAGCTGCCACACAGTGTACCCAAAAATGATGCCACCAAGCAACACATTGACAACTAACGCGCCCATCTGATCTTCCCCCCTAGGCACTCTAAAAGCATACGGCTTAAAGACGTTAAACACGCCTTAATTCCTGTTTAACAGTAAAAACGTTTATACAGTAAACACGTTATGCCAGACCGATAAGCCGCCCAACTTGATAAATCACAAAGCTGATACCATATGCCACAAGCAACGAATAGGCTATCGAAAAAAACATCCATTTTTTAGAACCTGACTCTTTAAAAAGTGTAGCCACCGTGGCCAAACATGGAATATAAAGGGCCATAAATACGAGGAAAGCGTAAGCAGAAAGTGGTGTGAAATGCGCATAAAGCGCCTGCGAAAGCATCTGCTCAGATCCTGTGTAAAAGACAATGTTTAAAGTTGAAATGACGACTTCTTTAGCTAAAAATCCTGTGATCAAAGCGACCACGGCTTGCCAAAAAGGAAAACCGAGCGGCGCAAACATCGGTGCCATGAAATTTCCTAGTTTGGCTAAAAAGCTCTCATCAATCGGCACATCAACCCCATGCGGACCCAAATAACTTAAAAGCCAAATAACAACACTCCCTGCCAATATAAATGTACCAGCTTTTTTCACAAACCCTTTTCCTTTTTCCCATGTACTTCTAAAAAGTGTGCGGCCATGGGGTAAGCGGTACGGTGGAAGTTCAATCAAAAAAAGCGATGGAAGGCGATGAAGGGTATTTCGACTTAACCATTTGGCTGTCAACAAGGCGATCACAATGCCGAGAACATAAAGCGACAAAATCACTAGACCCTGCCCCTGTTTAAAAAATGTCCCGACAAAAAGTGCGTACACCGCAAGTCGCGCCGAACAAGACATATATGGTACGATAAGCATGGTGAGAAGTCTCTCACGGGGGGAATCAATGGTGCGCGAAGCCATCACACCGGGGACATTACAACCAAAACCGATGATCAACGGAATAAAAGCTTTACCACTTAGACCAAAGCGATCCATCAGACGATCCATCACAACGGCTACGCGCGCCATATAACCAGAATCTTCAAGGAGTGAAATAAAGAAAAATAAAATGAAAATCTGCGGAACAAAAACAAGCACCCCCCCTACACCAGCGATGATCCCCTCGACAATCAGCGCGCGGTAAAAGGGGGCAGCACCGATCGACTCTAAAAGCCATGTCACCTCCGTAGAAAAGGGTCCAGAAAAAAATGCATCCAGCGCATCTGATAGTGGCGTTCCCAGCCAGTCAAACGTCAACTGAAAGATAACATACATCAAGCCGAGAAATATAGGGATGCCCCAGATCGGGTGTGTCACGATCGCATCTAGACGCTGAGAAAAAAGAACAGGTGCGGTGTGTTCTATTTTTTTTACCACATCTTTTACAATATGCTGATCGATCCATGCATATCGTTTGGCTGTTAGATACGCTGCTAACGTCATGCCGTCTTTTTCAATCTCCCGGGCGAGAGCATCTTTGAACGTGCGAAGGGTAGGATCAATCGATTCAAGCCAGTTTGTCACATAAGGATGATCTTCAAGATAACGAATCGCTAAAAAACGACGATGCGGAAGTGACGATAGCCGTGCTTCCATCGCAGCGACCGTGCGTTCGACAAGTTCACCGTAATCGACAGTAGCACGCCTGCCAGCTGATGAGAGAAGTTCCTTTGAAACCGACACCTCTTGAGCCTTAAGCCTTGCGTCCTGAAGTGTCGATAAAAGAGCCTGTTTGCCAACACCGCGGCGAGCAACGATGGGTACCACCGGAACACCTAAAACTTGAGAGAGTTGATCGGCATCGACCGAGTGCCCTTGCGCCTTCGCCACATCGATCATATTTAAGGCGACAACAAGCGGCGTATCCATCTCCAGTAGCATCAGTGTCAATTGGAGATTGCGGCGCAATTGCGAAGCATCGACAATATTTAAAAGCACATCCACCGGTTCTTCAAACAGAAAGCGCACAGCGACTTGTTCGTCGGAAGATAATGGTTTAAAAGAATAAATCCCCGGTAAATCGACGAGCTCTGCATTCAATGCCTTAATATATCCAGATTTTTTTTCTACGGTCACACCGCTCCAATTACCAACCGCCGCATACGTATCGGTGAGCATATTAAAAAGGGATGTTTTACCCGTGTTAGGATTACCTAAAAGCGCTAATCGCATTGTATGTTCATCCTTCTCGCACCAGTAAATGTCTCGCATCTTCGTATCGTAATGCAAAGTGTTGACCGCGAAAAGCAATCACCACGGGTCCTCGTGAGAACATCTTACGCTCAACGCGAACTGTCTCACCAGGCGCTAGACCAAGCGTATACAGTCGTTCCTGCATAACATGTGGCAATGTGTCCCACCGTTCCACCACCGCATGTTGACCAACCTTAAGCGAAGGAAGCGGTACATACTTGGTTTGCACACGATCTTCTAAAGATGTGAGATCATTGTACGGCATAACCGATGAAAAGAGTCCCATCAGACGCACCGCCTATCAATTGATACTCATTATCATCCTTAATGCTATAGTATCAGGTTTTTAACTCAAATACAAGTATCTTCTTTGATATTCTTTGACACACCGCAATGTTTTATCTCCACTCCGGGCGTTTGCTTAGGACATGTTTATCGCTGTGAGGACTGAGCATGTTCTTTAAGCTGCTTGATCACATCAGCCATCTCTATCGCTGTCACCATCGCTTCATAACCCTTATTCCCAGCTTTCGTTCCTGCCCGTTCAATGGCTTGTTCGATCGTATCGACTGTTAATATGCCAAAAATAACGGGTAATCCGTATTTAAGGGAAACACTGAGCGTTCCCTTCGCCGCCTCACCAGCAACATAATCAAAATGGGCTGTAGCACCGCGAATCACCGCTCCAAGCGCAATAAGCGCGTGAAACCGTCTGCTTTGCGCTAGGACATCGAGTGTAACGGGTATCTCAAACGCACCTGGTACCCATACAACCTCAATGTTTTCTTCGTTTATACCGTGCCGTTTGGCAGCTCCCAATGCGCCTTCTAAGAGTGGACGCGTAATGAATTCGTTAAACCGACTGACGACGATACCTATGGTGACACCTTCTCCGACCAGTGATCCTTCCCATACTTTCATGTGTTCCTCCTGTCGCGCCATGGTGCTCCTCCTTTGCATCTAACATCTAACCGCTGATCTTCAAACCATGGTGTCAAACCTCTGCTCATCGACCATGATCGTCTTGATCGTTCAGACGTCCTTTAAAAAACATGAAGTGGCACATGGGCTATTGAACCGTCAGTGAACCGAGCAGATGACCCATTTTTTCTGATTTCGCTCGTAAATAACGCGCATTGTACTCGTTTGCTGGAAGGACAAGCGGTACACGCTCGTCAATGTGGAATCCAAAAAACTCTAACGCTCGTAGTTTATGGGGGTTGTTCGTTAAAAGGCGGATAGAGGCGACACCCAAATCGCGTAAGATATACGCTGCAGCAGCATAATCCCGCGCATCATCTGGAAAACCGAGCAATCGGTTTGCCTCCACCGTATCGTGCCCTTGATCTTGCAGTGCGTACGCACGCAGTTTATGAAAAAGACCGATACCCCGCCCTTCTTGACGCATGTACAAGATCACACCTTGACCTTCATGGGCAATCTGTTGCAAGGCCTGATGCAACTGAGGTCCACAATCACAACGTTTGGAACCAAAGACGTCCCCAGTTAAACACTCCGAATGCATACGCACCAAGGTCGGGACGGTAGAGTGAATCTCTCCCATCACAAGGACAAGATGATCTACCCCTGTCACCCGATCTCGATAGGCAATGGATGAAAATGTCCCAAATGGTGTCGGCAAAGGTACTGGCATCGTCCGTTCAAGCCGCTCAGCCATTTGTTTAAAAACAGCGTTCAGATGGTTTGCATCCGTCTTTTCAAGCATCTTTGCCCCGTCCGATGACACCAACGCATCCTTTTCTGATATCCTTTCTTCTAAAGAAGGTTTCTGTGTATTTTGTTTCAGCATCTTTATATCCTTCGCGGGCATATGACTCGAATGAACATATTGATCCATATTGCTTTTTGTATCTTTTAAATAACGTATGAGATCAGCAATGGTAAGCATCGGTAAATTGTGTCGCTCCGCAAAACGTTGCAACACCGCCTGTCGTGCCATCGTACCATCATCGGCCACAATCTCACATATGACGGTGACTTCTTGCGCACCCGCAAGTTGAGCAAGCGCGATGCTGGCCTCGGTGTGCCCGCGCCGTTCCAGAAGACCACCAGGTCGAGCAACGAGTGGAAAGATATGCCCTGGCCGCCGCAGATCTTCAGGGCGTGTCGTCTCTTCCACCAAGGCACGAATCGTTTTGGCCCGTTCGTAAGCAGAAATACCCGTACGTGTCGTATATTCATCAACCGATACCGTAAAGGCCGTACGATGTGGATCGGTTTGCGCCTCATCGTCCACCATTGGATGCAACCGAAGATGCTTGGCGCGTTCAGCCGTAAGGGGCACGCAGACGAGTCCTCGCCCGTACGTTATCATAAAATTGATCGCTTCTGGCGTCACATATTCAGCCAGCATGACCAGATCGCCTTCATCCTCACGATCCGCATCATCGACCAGAATGATCATCCTGCCTCGTCTTAAAACATCGATCGCCTCTTCAACGGTAGAAAAAGCAGGCGTCCACGCAGCACCCTCGTGTTTCATGGTCGTCACCACTCCTTTTATAATATATTTAATATATTAATTAGATCACGTTGATCGTCGTTAACGTTTGACATACATCTGCATATAACGTTTGATCATTTTTCCATACATATCTGTCTCCAGATGAACACCATCGCCAATCTTACGTTCTTTCAGATTGGTATGAGTGAGCGTATACGGTAAGATGGATACGGTAAAATCATCTTCTGCAACATCCACGACGGTGAGGGAGATCCCGTCTATGGCTACCGATCCTTGTGGAACAATCTCACTTAAGCGTTCTTTGGACGTACGAAATGTAAACAACGTGGCGCCTTGAACAGATTTCCTGTCAACGATCGTTGCAACGTCATCAACGTGACCCGTTAAAATATGACCCCCTAAACGATCGCCGACAGATAAAGCGCGTTCCACATTCACAAGCGTCCCTTTCCTCATATTCAAAAAGGTCGTACGCTTTAGCGTCTCAACCATAAGTTCAAATGTCAACAATGGAGCATCCTCTCCATTGACCGATAACACAGTCAAGCACACACCATTGACAGCAACACTTTCACCAAGGTTGAGATCGGACCACCTTTCTGAAAGGCGAATCGTAAGATAGACACCACCGTCATCTTTTGAGACAACATGTACAACGGTACCCAATGTCTGTATCAACCCTGTAAACATGACATCGTCCTCCCCCTCATATCAGATCGCCTAATGCTTGAGACGCGTACGAATCAATATATCTTCGCCCAAACGTTGAACTGCCATAATTTCAAATGGATAAGCCGCCCCCATCTGGGCCAATCCGCTACCTTCCACTGGTGTTTTGGCTGCGACACCGCCGATCACTTTAGGCGCAATAAACAGTAACATTTCATCAACCAAACCTTCTTGAAGAAGAGAAGCATTTAAGTTTCCGCCACCTTCTACCAAGACCGATTGTACACCACGGTCGCTCAGTAACTTCAACGCTTGTTGCAAATTGACATTTCTGTTTTGATCATGCTGGTGTTGTTGATCTTGAGCTTGGTGATCCACATCAGCGGTTGCCTCAACGATCCATTTTGTTTCATTTGAAAGAACGTCTGATGATGGTACCGTCAATATGTCAACGCCCAAGCGACGCAGACTATGCATGGCATCCATGGATGTATCTTCACGTGTTATCACCA
>JAVERJ010000048.1:0-11280 GCA_034007185.1 Candidatus Carbonibacillus sp.
TCGATACCTTTACCACTTTTTGCATCAATGGGTAAAACGTCCCGTCCTTGGGTTTTAAAATAGTTCAACCAGGCGCGCGTGACATGTGCTTCCGCCAGATCCATTTTATTAAGGAGAATCAGACGTGGTTTATGCTTCCCGACCTGTTCCAATAAAGGATTTTGTGAAGCACGCACCGCGCGCGCATCCAACATCTCAAAAATGATATCAACAAGGTCAAGACGCTCGCGCATCTCCCGCTCGGCTTTGGCCATATGTCCAGGAAACCATTGAATATTCAACTGTTCACCAACTTTCCTTGTTCTTAGTAAACTGCTCCAACTTTTCATGTTCAATAGGCACGGATCCGCAGCACGAATAACACGAATAAGTAGCATCCATCGGTACATCCCAATGACCGGATGGAAGCGGCTTTGATGCGCATTTATGTATCATTGTTCTCGACATCTTCTTTTATCGTCAAAAACAGTGCACCATCTGCTTTCCACTTGCGTAAAAACGCTGCTTCTTCTTCATCAGGAGGCGTTTTTTTAAGAAGATCAGGGCGACGAAGAAGCGTACGCAACAAGGCTTGTTCCTTTCTCCACAACCGAATGCGCTCATGATGACCGGATAAAAGGACTTCCGGTACTTGAAGACCGCGAAATTCTTTCGGCCGTGTATAATGCGGATATTCCAGACGATCACGGGAAAAAGAATCTTCTAGGGCTGACGTTTCCCCGCCCAAGACGCCCGGCAACAGACGCACCGTCGCATCGATCATAACCATCGTCGCTAATTCTCCCCCGGTAAGAACAAAGTCGCCGATGGATACTTCTTCCGTCACATACAGTTCACGCACACGCTCGTCAAAACCTTCATAATGTCCGCACAAAAAAATGAGCGCTTCTTCCTTGGCCCACCGCTCCGCCGTGCGTTGGCTAAATACATCGCCTTGCGGGGTCGTAAGAATCACACGTGGCTTACGTGCTTCTTTAGGCAACGCCAGCCATTTAGAAAAAGCTTGAGCCTCTGGAAAAATTGAAGCGAGTGCGGCATCGATCGGTTGCACTTTTAAGACCATGCCATCGCCCCCACCGTAGGGCTCATCGTCAACATTTTGATGCCGATCATCCGTAAAATCGCGAAAATTGATCAATGTGTAGTCCCATAAACCCTTTTGCCGCGCCCGCCCCAAGATGCTCGCATCTAAAATGGGCGGAAACCATTCTGGAAAAAGGGTTAAAATCGTTGCTTGCCACATTGTGTGCTACCCCTTCCAACACCATCCTCGCACGACATACCGATCTTTACTGCATTGGATCGTCATGATGATGCTTCATCTTCATCCAAACCAGGCAAAAGCCGAGCCACGACTTTTCTCCCCGGAACATCTACTGTCACAATACACGCTTCGATATAAGGCAGTAAAAGATCTTTTTTTCCTGGACGTTTGATCACCCAAACATCATTGGCACCAGGTTGTAAAATTTCTTTCACTTCCCCCAATCGTTCACCCGATTCAAGATATACTTGGGAACCAATAATTTCATTAAAATAATATTCCCCTTCAGGAAGCGGGGAACGATCCACGGAAGCTATTTTCAATTCAGCAGCGCGTAGTGGTTCGACATCTTCAATCCGATCCAACCCCACAAATTTAACGAGCAACATATCTTTATGTGGACGGGCGCGTTCTACCTCAAGCGGCAACGGGTCTTTACTCCCTGTCGATTGGACACCATCTGGCATAAAAGCATACAATGTCGTTCCAGGTTTAAACCGCTCCTCCACAAAATCTGTTGTGATCACAACGCGCACTTCACCCCGCAACCCTTGAGGGCGAACGATTTTGCCTACACGAAAATATTCCACAGACACACCCCCAAACGACGTATCGAACAGCGCTAGGAAACAATATCGATACGAATACGCTTACCTTCTTTAGAAGCAAGCGCATAGGCGACTTGCCTTAGGGCATGAGCCGTCTGCCCTGCACGGCCAATCACCCGACCCATGTCTTCTGCATGCACCCAAATGGCGTAAACCGTCATCTCCCCATCTTGAGCTTCGCTGACATGGACTTCATCCGGATGCTGAACCATCCCGCGTACCAAATACTCCAAGGCTTCCCGCATCGTGTCCACCTCGTCCAAATCAAAAGTTAAAAAGTTAAAGAGAGAGACGACCATTCAAGCCGTCTCTATGTTCTATATGAAAGATGAAAGTCTTCTCAAATAAACTATTTTTCATTTGATCATCACACCATTCAAACTTTACGTTTAAGCACCGGCCTCAGGTGACGTTGCTCCGTGCTTGACGGCGCGTTTTGCTTCAGCCAGTGCCTTAAGGACCCCAGCTCGACGAAGCAGCGATCGAACCGTATCTGTCGGTTGCGCACCATTTTGAAGCCAATACAGTGCACGATCTGTCTTTACGTTCACTTCAGCTGGATCGAGCAATGGGTTGTAATAACCAATTTCCTCAATAAAACGGCCATCCCGCGGTGCGCGAGCATCCGCTACAACAATACGATAAAACGGTCTTTTTTTTGCACCAAGACGACGCAAACGAATTTTTACTGCCATAGTCTATACGCCTCCTAAAATCATTTCATCTTATCATGCATTGGATCATCATATGTTTCGTTCATCATGCAACGATTGATAACGTGTTACGGTAAAAAAGGAAAATTCATTTTGGGACGTTTCCCCTTTCCTTTACCCTTACCTCGCCCTTGAGCGGCTTGCGTCATTTGCTTCATCATCTTTTTCATCTCTTCAAACTGTTTCAACAGACGATTGACATCTGTCACCGTCGTACCCGATCCCGCAGCAATGCGCTTACGTCGAGAAAAATTAATAACCGACGGATCTTGCCGTTCCTTTGGCGTCATCGACTGGATAATCGCCTCAACCCGCACAAGTTGCCGTTCATCAATCTGGATTCCTTTTAACTTTTGTCCCATACCCGGAATCATTTTCAGCAAATCTTCAAGCGGGCCCATCTTGCGAATCTGTCGCAACTGGTCTAGAAAATCATCCAGTGTGAACTCTGCCTTGCGCATCTTTTTTTCGAGTTCCCGCGCTTTTTCCTCATCCACTTGAGCCTGCGCTTTTTCAATGAGCGTAAGCACATCCCCCATCCCGAGAATGCGTGAGGCCATACGATCGGGATAAAATGGCTCAAGCGCGTCCAGTTTTTCACCTGTTGCTGCAAACTTAATCGGTCGACCGGTCACAGCTTTAACCGAAAGCGCTGCCCCGCCCCGGGCATCCCCGTCTAACTTGGTCAAGACAACACCCGTGATGTCCAGGAGTTCGTGAAACCGTTCGGCAACGTTCACCGCTTCTTGTCCAGTCATCGCATCCACCACAAGCAAGATTTCTTGCGGATGGAGCACCGCTTTCATCTGGGCCAATTCATCCATAAGCGCTTCATCAATATGAAGACGTCCCGCCGTATCCACAATCACGACATCTCGGCCTTCCGAACGCGCCCGTTCGACGCCATGTTGCGCGATCACGACCGGTGAAGCATCCGTCCCTTCTTCATGAACGGGTACACCCAGCGTCTCGCCTAACACCATCAACTGCTTCACGGCTGCTGGACGATAAATATCTGCAGCGACGAGGAGCGGTTTTTTCCCTTGCCCTAACAAATACTTAGCAAGCTTCCCAGTCGTCGTCGTCTTCCCGGCCCCTTGCAGACCGACCATCATGATGATGGTCGGTGGATGTTTGGCAAAATGAAGCCCTTCAACTTCTCCGCCCATCAGCGCAGTTAGCTCATCATTGACAACCTTGATCACCTGCTGCGCCGGATTGAGCGTCTTTAAAATCTCTACACCGACGGCGCGTTCGCGAACCTTACCAATAAAATCTTTCACCACTTTAAAGTTGACGTCCGCTTCCAAAAGCGCTAGACGCACTTCACGCAAAGCAGCATCAACGTCCGCTTCAGTGAGCTTACCCTTTCCCCGAAGCCGGCGAAACGTTTCCGAAAGTCGCGACGTTAACGATTCAAACGCCACACGTTTCACCTCCTCCTCAACTTTTCACAGCACCAGAAGACGATCCAACGCTTTGAACATGTTTTGAACAGGTTTTCCGACCGCAGTCATTTTAAAGCCGCATCATTTCGTCGACGAGGGTTAAAATTGCCTTTCCATCAGGGCCATCATCTAAGAGATGGCGGCTTAATAAGACTTTCAGTCTTTGAAGTTGAGCCTGACGAAGCCGTTCTTTGCGAATCAATCCCAGCGCGTTTTCCGTCTCCTGTAGTGACTTTTCTCCGCGCCTGATGAGATCATAAACCGCCTGTCGACTCATACCAAACATCTCTGCGATCTCTTGTAACGAGAGATCATCGCTATAATAATACCGTAAAACTTCGCGCTGTTTAGGCGGAAGGAGCTCACCATAATAATCCATCAGCTCATTCATCCGCGTCGTTTTCTCCAAAAGAGGGTCCTCGGCCATCGACATCCCCCTTCTCACTGAAGCGCAACAAACCATCGTCATTATAAGCGATGAAATGCATCGTGTCAAGTTTTTTTCTTGACACAACAATCTTATTCTATGGTCATCCTCATCTAACCCCGAACATCATCCATACGAAAAGGCCGACGGCCACGCCCGAGGCAGTCACTGTAAGCAAACGAATCAGAGACACGCACCACCGTTGTATGCGAAGGCGCAACGCACGCTCTAATTGTCGTTCCCTTTCATAGGCGCGTCTGATCGCACCATCGATCTGTTCACTTCCTTCGATTGCACTCAAAGCCGCATCATAGCGAACGTCATTTTCATATAAATTAGACCAACGTTTCAAAACCATAAGAAGCATAAAATCATACAAAAAGTGCACAGCGATCACCACAAACATCGACCCAGTCCATAAGTATAGTAAAGAGAAGAGGACCCCGCTCGAAAACACAGCAAACTGTAACACTGGCTTACGTTGATACTGCACATGCATGATCATGAACACATAAGACGCCAGCACCACACCCACCAAAGATGAACGGAAAAGTTGCATCATAAACGTTAAGACAAATCCTCGAAAAAAAATTTCTTCACTGATCGCCACAAGAAACGTGATGAGCAAAAGACGTACACCTGACAGTTTTAACAAAAACATAAACGACGCATCCCACCACCAGCGCATTGGAAAGTGACGCCGCGCGAAACGATCAAGCATCAAATTCAAAACACCCAATACGATCGACGAAAGTACGATAAGCATCCCCTCCAACAACGGATGCTCCATCCTCATGAGCGCTTGTACTACTGCCTTAATCCCTCCCGATAGCCACACCCAAAGAATCAGGCCGACCACCAAAAGAGCCATCTGTCCCCCTACGACGGCGCGCATGTGTATCGATTCTAATTGAGGTAAATGATCTTTTCGCTCAATGCTGTCACACAATCCTTCTGTCATCTCTCCGACCTCGGCATCTTTTTGAACATGCATTCTACACTTAGAACGAAGCACGATCCAACCGAAAATGGCCACTAATATCGATGTGATAAATATATTTTTAGGACTCTCCCCACCGCGAATGGATCCATGTTCCGAAAAAACCGTTGTCTTCAACATTGTATCCATCCATACCACCATGCTGACCCAAAACGCAAGTTGCACCATCTTTTGAATGAGACATCTCTTATGTCCTCGCATAGAAAACGCCCTTTCAACATGCTATATGGCTTACACCAACGCAGACGATATGAACTTACACCACATGAAATGACACATAGACCGTATGGATGCTTACCCGGATTATACACGGTCCCTCAGCAACATGGTTCGATACGCTATCCAGCTCCAAAAAAGCGCAGACATATGCCCTAAGAAGATCCAAACAATGGCCACCATCCATGGATGTGTCCATCCATAAACCAATTGATATAAACCCCAGAAAACACCAAAGCCTAACTCATACTTCTCTCCTTTTAGGTACGCACTTTGAATCCAGTAATCAACCTGGATAAAGATCAAAATATGAAATAAAATCCACAACGACAGATGCATAAAAAGCCGTTTTTTCATAACTGCTAAATCATAATAAATGGATATGCTACTTATGATCGTAACCATACTCGCAATAACCAAGAAAAATGGTACGGTTGTTGCCCAAAACGCCCCCCATGACGACTCTTTAAAACAAGCAGAAAACACAACCATGCCGACTAAAAAGATGCTCCATATTTGTAGTGAAAATATCAGTCGTGCCCATACAAATTCAATTAGTTTCACCGGATACAAACTATATGGAAAAAAAGCATACGGTTGATTGACAGACAACACAAAGACGTTCCAAATCGTAAGCATAAATGTCAGGCTCATGTAAAAACTTAAGCCAATTGTATTTTTTAACTGCCCATCCCCATCGCCTAAGCGAGGAAAGTCCAACTTAGCCATATCTTGAAGCGAGTTCATGAGAAAACCACTGATGACAAACAGCATCACTAAGAAGTAAAGTGATAACAACACAGGATAAAGTTTACGCAAATCATTTTTCCGATGGTTCTGGACTGTTGAACCATGTTTCGTCATCCCAAACTTTCCAGTTAAATATCGAACCGTCAATTCCTTGACCAACGATCTGACAACCGACCAACGCACACGCTCCAGTTTCATAGGATCATGGTCTGAAAAAGGAGCATCTTTGTCTTGTACACGGTTGACTTCTCCTGTACAAGAGAGGAGTTTATGCATGTGTTATCCCCCTAACCGTTCTTTTATTGTTATGACCTTAGGCATTCACGAGCCGTTTAACGTTTCGTTTTCAAACAAGGTTCTCTGAGAGGAAACAGACGCCCGTACGTACCAGCACGCCATATATACTCGAACGGTCCATAACGAAACGTGCGCAACCACATATGACTGCCCACAATATTGATGGGCAAGAGGATCAAGACCATCAACAGCCCAAGCCATAGCGGTGTCTTGCCATAAAGTCCAAACACGCGAACCATCAATGTCATCAATATCGTTTGCATTAAATAATTGCTCAGCGCCATACGTCCGACCGGCGCCAAAAACCTTAAACGCTTTTGCCACCGCTCACCAACACCCCATAAAAAATAAAGTGCAAGATACAGAAAACTCATGGCCCATCCAGCCAACCCGGCCCACAATTGAACAACAAATCCTTGTAACCGCAGCAAAGACTCAGGAGATGGGGTCAAGCTTAAATAAAGGATCAGAAGCTCCAAAGGGATACTGATGGCCGTCGTTATCATCAACAAACGCATCAAACCTCGACGGCTATCCGTAGGATGATAGAATATCCCACGCTTGGCAGCATACAACCCAAAAAGCATGAAAGGAAAAACACCCATTAAAGCGAATATTTCTCGTTGAAAAACCATCGGCATCTCTTGTCTTAGATGGAACATAATCCAAGATCCCCAGTCTCCATCGGTATAGACGTGCATCGCTGCATTCATACGTTCTAAATTCGGCTGGAGCGCAGCATTTATGCTATGTGCCGATTGTAGCACCCATTGCAAATCGCTACCAAGCGTCTGCGTTGAAGATGTCTCCAATACCCGAACCGCTGTGTTCCACAACCATGTTTGCGGAACCGCTATCAACCCATAGAGTAAAACATTCAGAACAAGTAAAACACTAGCCCATATGAACACCGTCTTCGGCGCTCGCCCTAAAAATAGTAAAAGAACAAAACCAAGCAAGGCATACGTATGCAAAATATCCCCGGGCCAAAAAACAAGCATATGCAAAAGACCAAACAGTAACAAGATCACCATACGCCTAACGTAATACCATCCAGCAGGCAAACCTCGCGTCTTAAGGCGTGTCATGAAAATATAAAAACCAGCACCAAACAAAAATGAAAAAATCGGATAAAAACGGTTTTCAATCAATAAATCAAAGATGAGACGGATCGAACGGTCCGTAGCACCATGGATAAGTGGAACTGGATCAAATAAATATGGGGCTACGAACGTCGGCATATTAACAAAAAGAATCATCAAAATGGCTAGCCCTCTCAGTATATCCAGTGAAACAAGACGTTCATGAAGTATCGTCGGTCCGTCCGACTCCGACATAAGTAGCTTATTTTGGGTCACAGGTGAACCTCCTTATCGTTATATTTTTCTTAACGATGCAATGAACGCTGATCCTCTTTTACAAAATCGATTAGGGCCTTGATGATCTCTTCCAAAGACATGCGATGCTCCTGAAAACGGTACCCAAGTTCGCTCAAATAGGCTCTCGTTTTTACGCGATCACTGCTCACGATCGATGAAAGTACGCCTTTTTCTAAGGCCATCATCCCTGCCGACGTCATCTGTTCTTTTGAACATGCATCGAAGTGTGAAACACAATCTTTCCTTACCTCTTGCTCATCTTCCACGATAAACCGCGCCCAATCATCTAAGAGCGCATCTTTTTCGTACACCCCTAAAACACGCCCTTGATGCATAACGACCACCACATCTGCAAACCGTTCCAGGAGTGATACATCATGTGAAACCATGAGTATAGAAGCACCTTCTTCCAACATATCTCGCCACGCATCATACAAACGTGCACGAACGAAGAGATCGAGTCCATTCGTCGGCTCATCTAAAATATAAAGCGGAACACGCCTAGATAACATGAGCGCCAAAAGAGCACGTTCGCGATTGCCTTTGGAAAGAAATTCAAACGGTACATCAATCGATGTCAACTCAAAAACGTTGGCTAACCTCTTAAAACGTTCACCATCCCAATCAGGAGCAAAGCGCTCATGCTGTTTTATCAAATCTCGGACTGTTAACCCATAAAACATCTCCTGAAAATCCGGTACATAAGCGAGGCGGCTTTTAATCCATCTTTCGGCTTCAGAATAACGTTTCCCAAAGATATAAACGGTTCCATGCGTCGGTTTGATCCAATGCACCAACATATTTAAAAGAACTGTTTTCCCACTACCATTCGTACCAACAATTGCCGTTACTGTCTCCGGTTTTAGATCCAGCGTAAGATCAACAGGTCCAAACATAAAATGAGAAAATTTTTTGGAAACACCATCCAATCTGACGATCGGACCTTCATAATCAAACCGTTGACTTCTGATGGTTGCTTCATCACGGACATCAAATACGTTGTGTGTCCTCACTTTTAACATGTATCGCCAACACCTCCACACATAAGTGTGTTTTAAACATGCTTACGATCGCAATAAATCGTCCAGGAGACTTGCAATGTCTTCAGTCTTCAATCCTAGACGCTGGCACCGTTCGACAGCTTGGCGCAGCGTCTCCTCAGCCAACTTAAGGCGTTCAGCCCAAACTTCATCTTCACTGCGTTCTCGTACAAACGTGCCGCGCCCTTGTTCTGAACGCAACCACCCTTCGCGTTCCAAGTCTTGATAAACACGACGTGTTGTAATCACGCTGACTTTCAGTTGTTCTGCCAAGGCACGAATCGACGGCAAAGGCGATCCGGGTAAAAGTATGCGACTCATAATAAGTTCTTTCAACTGACGTTTAATCTGTTCATACAACGGTGTGGCATCATCAGGATCAAGTTGAAAAGGTAAATCATTCATTTTTTCATCATCCTAATCAGCAACGTTCAGTACACGAAGTCGTGATCTTTGCCATACTAAGCTCTGCACCGCTTCATTCAACAGCATGAAATCAAAGAACACAACAAACTGTATATATTATTATATACATTATACACATCATAGGATACACGGTCAAACCCTTATTGTTTGATATGTTTGTTATACAGACACCAAACGGACTGGCGCATAAAACAGCTTTTATGTACAAAAACTACAGTTGCTTTACAGTTTCTTTACATTACCTTTACATTTTCTTTACAAAAAATTTACGATTTATTGATTAAACCGTCGAAACCGATGTGGTATATTTAAGTGCTGCCCCTTCACGAGCGGCATGCCAATCCTGACACCATTTCATCTATGGGTTTAACCCCTCTCGATTGTGTTTCACACTTTTCCTCCGAATCATACAATCATGAGGTGATACGATTGAGGATCGAACTTCGAGATTTGGTGATGCGCTTTGGTGATGTGCTCGCTGTCAACCACTTGAATGCTATCTTTGAAGATGGTGAGCTCATTGCGCTTCTCGGACCGAGTGGCTGTGGCAAATCAACTACCCTCTTTCTTCTCGCTGGACTCTATAAGCCGACCGACGGTGCCATTTTATTCGATGGAAAAATCATGAACGATATTGAGCCTGAACATCGTCATATCGGCATGGTCTTCCAGAACTATGCGCTATATCCACATATGACCGTGCGACAAAATATCGCTTTTCCTTTACGTATGTTAAAAGTACCGAAAGCCGAGCAACAAGAACGGGTCGAAGCCATCGCTGAACTGGTCAAAATTCATCATCTTCTCGATCGTAAACCAGCACAACTTTCCGGTGGCCAACAACAACGTGTGGCCATCGCCCGAGCACTCGTCAAAAAACCTCAAGTATTACTGCTAGACGAACCACTCTCGAACCTCGATGCGAGACTCCGCCTCGAAATGCGAGAAGAAATTCGCCGCATTCAACAAGAAGTTGGTATTACCACCATCTTCGTCACCCATGATCAAGAAGAGGCGATGAGTATCTCCGATCGAATTTTATTAATGAAAGATGGTGTGTTGCAACAATTCGATCAGCCACAAACCATGTACGATGCACCAAACAATTTATTCGTCGCCGAATTTTTAGGAACACCACCCATCAATATTTTAAAAGCACAGAGCAACCTTGCGCGTTCATCATTCGATCTCATAGATGAGCAAGGAACAACGATTCAATCGCTGGCCATCCCTGAGCCACTTGGGCCTGCCTTTCAGGAATTCTTTCAAAAAACCGCTCAATTCTTCATCGGTAACCGTCCTGAACTAGCCACAGTTCAATATGATGCAGCCCCCCGCAGTCCCCTTTAAACTTCACACTCTCGGGTACGATTGTTTATCAAGAGACCATCGGACGAGATAATCTCATTCGAGTCGATTTAACACGCTTGTCTGCCGATCATACATCAAACCACCCAACAACAAACGATAGTTCTGCTCTCTCTTCTCTAAAAAAGCTTAAAAGTGAACCCAAGCTGCAGCCTCATACATCGCTCCGTTTGCTCGTGCCTGCTCATCAACCCTTAAAGATCGGAATAACTGTCACCATTGTGATACGACCAGAGCACATGCTCTTCTTCTCTGGACGTGACGGAACACGCATCATGACTCACAGTGAGCCTCATCGTACAGAAAGTTCGACCATTCATGCCACGCAAGGAAAAGAGGTATGA
>JAVERJ010000049.1:0-11170 GCA_034007185.1 Candidatus Carbonibacillus sp.
GATCATAGAAGGTGGGGTTCCGCTCCAAGGCACCGTGAAGGTGAGCGGAGCAAAAAATGCTGTACTTCCGATTATGGCTGCTGCCCTTTTAGCGGATACAGGTGTGAGCATCATCGAAGACGTACCGAATTTAAAAGACGTAGAGACGATGGAACGGGTCATTCGAGCGCTGGGCGCATCGGTGGAAAGGGAGGGAGAAGTGCTCACGGTCGATGCCCGTGCGAATCTTTTGACGGAGGCGCCTTTCGATCTTGTCGGTAAAATGCGTGCTTCCGTCCTCGTCATGGGACCGCTGTTAGCGCGCGCCGGGGAAGTGCGCATCAGTTTACCGGGAGGGTGTGCGATCGGTTCGCGACCGATCGATCAACATTTAAAAGGTTTTGAAGCGCTGGGGGCAACCATCGAATCCGATCACGGACTGATTACCGCCCGTGCCAACCGGTTGGTCGGAACGACGATTTATCTCGATTTGCCGAGTGTCGGGGCCACAGAAAACATCATGATGGCAGCGACGTTGGCCAAGGGTGAAACGATCATCGAAAACGCTGCTGAAGAACCAGAGATTGTCGATCTGGCCAACTTTTTAAATGCCATGGGGGCGCGGATTCGTGGTGCAGGGACCGGGACGATCCGCGTGGAAGGGGTCAACGCACTTCAAGGAAAGCGTTATACGGTTATTCCGGACCGCATTGAAGCAGGAACGCTTCTTTTGGCGTTTGCCATCACGCGTGGCGAAGGCTTTGTCGAAGGGGCCATCTCTGAACACCTTGTGCCCGTGATCGCCAAGCTTCGGGAGATGGGGATTTATATCGCTGAAGAGGAAGATGGTTTGCATATCGTTTCCACACAAGAACTCAAGCCGGTGGATATTAAGACGCTTCCGTATCCTGGGTTTCCGACCGATATGCAACCTCAATTTATGTCCCTACTTACGACTGCTGCGGGATCTTCTTTGGTTACAGAGACCATTTTTGAAAATCGTTTTATGCACGTCGATGAATTGATTCGTCTCGGTGGGCAGATCCGCATTGAAGGGCGAAGTGCTTACATCAAAGGCGGTCGCTTGACGGGTGCCAAAGTGCGCGCAACCGATCTGCGCGCAGGTGCCGCGCTCGTCTTGGCAGGGTTGTATGCAGAAGGGTTGACAGAAGTATACGATATTTACCACATTGATCGGGGCTATGTCGCCTTGGAAGAAAAGTTGCGTGGACTGGGCGCGCACATTGAACGAAGATCTTTAAGCGAAGATGTTGAGACAAGCGGTGGCGCACGAACGATGGTGTCACCAGCTCAAGACAAACCGGTTGAGGCTGAAGGGCGGTTCATCTATTTGGCCCGCTATTCTGTGCTCGATCAAGAATCATAACGATCGGCTTTTATGCTGACAGGTGTTGAAGCACGATGTTTGATGCGTTGATATGAAGAACTTTGCACGAACCAAACCTTGGGATGTTCTAAGCCTCTCCCCTTCTCCATACAATATCGGAGGAAAGGAGAGGCTTTGATGATGTCACGATGGTTTCAACCGATGCATCAACCGTGGAAACAGCGCAGAAAAAAGCTCCTCATGATCGTGATGTGGAGTATGCTTTTTGCTTGCACGTCGTTTGCATCTGTGATCGTTTTGGTCGGACGTCTGGCGGGGAAGGTCGAGGTGTCACCTTCGGCTTGGCATTCGGTGCAGGCGGCTGCCATGTCACAAGCCGTACCGGAGGTTCCGCCCGCTAGAATATCGAAAGCGCTTCCTGTGACGATGGATGAACCAGACGTAGTGGTTCGGGTATGGCGGGAGAAACAGAACCGTGCAGAAGACGTTTCCCTTGAGACGTATTTAATCGGTGTTGTCGCTGGTGAAATGCCGATTGATTTCCCCTTAGAGGCATTAAAAGCGCAAGCGATTGCAGCGCGTACGTTTTTATTTTGGCAAAAAAAGCACTCCGATGGTACGCTGCCACAAAATGCGTGGGTTCGCGATTCTATACGTGATCAAGTCTATTTGGATGATGCGACGCTTCAAAAAAGCTGGGGGGCACAGTATGCAGAAAATCGGGCAAAAATTGAACGCGCTGTGCAAGAGACTGCCGGGCTGATCATGACATTTCAAGGTGAGCCGATTTTATCCAGTTTTTTTGCGATCAGTAACGGTCAGACAGCAGATGTAGAAGATGTTTGGGGGGAGGCTTTACCCTATTTAAGAAGTCGTCCGTCTCCTTGGGATAAAAAAGCGCCGACGTATGAACAGACGTTAACTGTTTCTCTGGATACATTTCAAAATATGTTTCACGTGCCTTTATCTGCTGTGAAGCGCTCTGAACTCAGCCTAAGTCGTGCAGGTTATGTCAAAGAAGTCGCCTTTGGTGAGACACGTATCAGTGGTCAGACGGTGCGGGAAAAGCTGAATCTTCCCTCGACCAGCTTTCGATGGAAGATTGATAACGATCAGATGATCATCAAAACGTATGGTCATGGCCATGGTGTGGGGATGAGCCAATGGGGGGCGCGCATGCTCGCTGAAAATGGGTGGCTTGCGCAAGATATTTTAACTTATTACTACACGGGTATCGCGTTCTCGGTTTTATCGGATGATTTAAAGGATTTAAAGCACACCGATAAGAAATGGGTGCAGCAAAAAACGCGATATGGAAAAAATAAAGTATAAATAAGGTATAAAGTTCCAATGGTTTGTCCATCATGGTAGCTGAGGTGATGCATGATGGACAAACATGAAAAAAAATCAATGTCAGATGATGTCCAAACTGCCCATGACGCATTAGACAAAGCGCAAGAAGGTATGCGTGAGGAAACCCTAGAAAGCGATGGCGCGCCGAGCGATTTTAAAGGTACCTCTCAGGAAAGCGCACTCGGCGGAGGGGGCGTGTGGGGATCGCGCGTGAAAAGACTCATCGCTCAAAAGTGGTTTTTCCCGGCCGTTTATTTAGGCGCAGCTGCACTCATCTTGAGCTTTATTTTCTGGTACCAAGGCGCCAACCCGTATACGTACGATAAGGAAGAGAACTTGCCCATCGTGCAGGACGGAACGCGCGTACCGGATCACAGCATGGCTCAAGATGATGAGGCGGTACCGGTTGCACAGCAAGAGGAAAGCTGGATGTGGCCGGTTGAAGCAACTTCTTCGATCAAGATTGTGCGACCGTTTTACGATGAATCAGCGTCGAACGAAGAAAATGCGCGTTCACTCGTCCGTTATGCCAACAGTTACTACCCGAATACGGGGATTGATGTGAGCGTGGATGGAAAGACACCCTTTGATGTGGTTGCAGCCAAAAGTGGCACGGTGGAACGCGCCGAGGTCGATCCTGTTGTTGGCGGTGTCGTCTGGCTCAAGCATGACGACGGGACAGTCAGTGTTTATGAAAGCTTGACCGATCTGTCTGTGACCGAAGGCATGCACGTTCATCAAGGAACGCGTCTTGGTACAGCAGGGAAAAATGCTTTTGATCAAGATTTGGGTGTTCATCTCCATTTTGAAGTTCAAAAAGACGGTCAGGCGCTCAATCCCATCACAGTCTTACCGAGCTTAAATTAAAAGACCTTCTAGATGGTCTAGGAGACATGTTGCGCGTCTTTGTGTATCGTACGTTCAGTGGATAAGTTCAGCGGATCTCTCCGTGTATATTGGAACATCAAGGCGGGTTTGAAGGCAAGAAAACAACCTTGTGCAGGACTTTCTGCACAGGGTTTTTTTATTTTATAAAAATGAAGCTTGTCAAGGCTTGACAGAGGCGCATAACCCTCTATGCCTTTCCATATAATGTAGCAGAATTAGGCCATGTAGCGGGGGAGGGCGAGGAGGTTTGCATGAGCACATCAAGGAACGGGCCATTCGCATTGGCCTTTACTTGACAGAGACACGTCAGACGGTGCGCACCATCGCCAAAGTGTTTAACGTCTCTAAAAGTACGGTGCACAAAGATTTGACAGAACGTCTGCCGGAGATCGATCAGGAACTGGCTGAAGCCGTACGCGAAATTTTAGAGTATCACAAGCAAATACGTCATCTACGCGGTGGTGAAGCAACCCGTCGTAAATACCGGGAAGAACAACTGCCACCTGCAGAAGATGACGAAGAAGAGGCCGTACAAGCGCTCTAAGCCCCACCCCCATTCAGACCCATCTTTCCTTATGGCACATCTTATCCGTGCGATCCTTTTCATAAACAATCGACTAGCCAGCATCAACCTTTATGCGGTATAATCATAGATAATCGTTGCATACAGCAGGGAGGATCTGTCTCGGGATGTTCGGAAAAGATATCGGCATAGACTTGGGAACAGCAAATGTACTCGTATTTGTACGCGGCAAAGGTGTGGTACTGGATGAACCTTCGGTGGTGGCCATCGAACAAGGCAGCGGTACAGTTGTCGCTGTTGGTGAAGAAGCAAGAAGAATGGTTGGGCGTACGCCGGGCAATATCGTCGCCACGCGGCCGCTGAAAGACGGAGTGATTGCTGATTTCGACGTCACGGAGCAGATGCTCAAATATTTCTTAGACAAAGTCGGACTACGCGGTTTTATGGCGCGGCCGCGCGTGCTCATCTGTGCCCCATCTGGCATTACGACCGTCGAACAAAAAGCAATACGGGAAGCAGCAGAAAAAAGCGGCGCGCGCGATGTGTTTATTGAACAAGAACCGAAAGCCGCGGCGATTGGTGCGGGACTCGACATCTACCAACCAAGCGGTAATATGGTGATCGACATTGGCGGTGGAACGACCGATGTGGCTGTCCTTTCTATGGGCGACATCGTCACCGCCACTTCGATTAAAGTCGCAGGGGACAAGCTTGATATGGCCATCATGAACTATGTTAAACGAAAATACCGCCTGCTCATCGGCGAACGAACAACAGAAGATTTAAAAATACAAATTGGTACTGTTTTACCAGGGTCCCGTCAAGATAAAATGGAAGTGCGCGGTCGACATATGGTGAGCGGCCTTCCGGAGACGATCGAGATAACGTCCGATGAGATCGCCGAAGCGTTGGATGAGTCCGTTCGAGAGATCATCGCTGCGGCGCGTTCTGTGTTGGAGCGTACCCCGCCTGAACTTTCCGCAGACATTATGGATAAAGGGATTGTCCTTACGGGCGGCGGGGCGCTTTTGCATGGGATGGCCGAGCGATTGACAAACGAGCTTAAAGTTGCTGTCATGGTCAGCGAAGATCCGATGCGCGCTGTTGCCAACGGAACGGGGATGATGCTCGAGCACCTCGATCGCTCGGCTCGAGCCTTGGCCAAAAGCCGTCGTCGATAAACCGTGCGTCTAAAGGATTTTCAGTCATCGTCATCCAATGTCTTAACGTCAATGGCAATATGGGCAATATGGTTCGAAAAAATGATCTGAAAATAGAGGGAGGAACGCCATGATCCGCGGTATACACATCGCCGCTTCTGGTGTCATATCCGGAGCCCGCCGACAAGAAGTGCTCGGGGAAAATATGGCCAATGCGCAAACGCCTGGATACAAAGCAGAACAGGCGCTCTTACGCAGTTTTCCGGAAATGTTTTTATATCGACTGGACGGAGGACAGCGCACTCCGTTGGGTGATGCATATCAGGGCACCTATGTACATGAGGTTGTGCCTGGCTTTGCTCCAGGTTCCATCGTGCAAACAGAGCGTGAACTCGATATGGCGCTTATCAGCGATGCACGCTTACCTGACGTCTTACGCCCTGCCTATGAAGCGGCGTATCACGAAGCGGGTATGACTCCGCCACCTGTCCGTCTCTTTTTTACCGTTCAAGATCAAGGGGATCCAGGCAAGCTGATGTTTACACGTGACGGACGTTTTACCATAGATAGGGAAGGATATCTGACGACGCAAGATGGCACGCGCGTGTTAGGATTCCCGTTAGAAGGAGAAAATGTCAATCCAGGGGGACCGGTACCGATTCAAGTCGTTCGTCCCACACCTCAAGGGACGGAAACGGTCCGCTATACGATTCAGCTATCACCCGAGGGACGCCTATCGCTCCTCTTGCCGGATGGTCCTTCAGAGCATACAGGCGTTTTTCCACCAGAAGCTACATATCAACTGGCACTTGCTGCTTTTGTAGAACGACGTGGTGAAGCACCTCAGAATGATCCAATTCGGGATATCACGAGCGTTTATGCCTTGACGAAAGAAAAAGGCAACCTCTGGCGTCTTTCTGAAGACGGCGTGCAACCGGTGTATGTTGCTGCAAATGGGGGTAATGGCATGGTACCCGTGCCGGGGCAGGCCACACCTTTTGATGCCCGCTTCGATGTGCGTGGTGCTCTGGTACAACAAGCTTATGAGACGTCAAACGTTGATCTGATTCGTGAGATGACCGAGGCCATGGCCAATGTGCGTTTTTACGAAGCGAACCAACGCGCATTGCTCACGATCGATCAGACCCTCTCTCGAACCGTGAATGAAGTAGGAAAAGTATAGACTTTACAAAAAATGCATTTCATAGGATGATCGACATCAAAATTCGAGAAACGATGGAAAGGTGGGGAGATTGTGGAACGCATATCCATTCAATTGCGCCATGCGCTGCAAGCGAGCCGTCAAGCATTCGATACGACGGCACATAACATGGCCAACGTGGATACACCGGGATACAAAACGCGGGAAGTCACATTTTCCAGTGTGTACTATGATATGTTAAAAAATCAACCGGGTGGTGAAACGGCTGGACAAGATGGGCGCACCACACCGGAGTATGTTCGCAGTGGGTTGGGAGCGCGTGTGAGCGGGACGCCCCTTTTAAGTGAGGTTCAAGGTCCGCTTCAGGCAACGGGTCAACCAACACATCTGGCCATTCAAGGTCGAGGATATTTTAAACTTCGTCTAAGGTCACCTGAAAACGCACCGGGCGTCGTGATGGGTGGCGGAGACGATGTGTACGCACGGGCGGGCTCTTTTCATTGGTCGGTGGAAGGAACAGTCGGCAATGAGCGTCTCTTTCTGGTCGATGCGCGCGGTCGGTATGTTCTAAATACGAACGATCAGCCCATTGAGATAGGGAACATCATCCCCTTGGTCATGACGCGCTCGGTGGTGATCTCACCTGAAGGTGAAGTGCTCATACAAGCGACGGATGAGGAAGTCTATCCGACTGGGCAATATATTGCGCTCTATGCGCCGACCCGTCCCGATGCGCTCATGGCGCGCGGGGATGGTGCTTATCAGTTAGCTCCGGGAGACACGGGCATCCGTCGTTTAAATGATGCTGGCGGATCCCTGGCCTTATCCGGTACACGGCTCATCCAAGGCGCGTTAGAACGTTCGACGGTCGATCTTACAGAAGAGATGACCCATCTTATCGAACAGGAACGTCATATCCAGTTTCTTGCCCGTCATTGGCAAATGGCAGATCAGATGACCGCCTTAGCCAACGAGATTGGACGGCGTAATGCTTAAAATTGAATATGCGCTTAAAAAAAGCAAAAGAGGTGCTATCATATGACGCAAGAACCGACGACCGTTACGACTTCGAACCGTCAACCAAAAAACGGAAAGCATCATGGTAAGCGTCATCATGCCAAAAAACGATTTACATGGAAACATTATGTACTTGTGCTGCTCACGTTTACCCTTGTCTCGCTTTGGGGTGGGCTTTTGATCGGGTATGTTGTTCTAGGCAAAGGAACGATCGCTGAAGCGCTCAATCCTCAGTCGTGGTGGCATGTTCTGCGTATCGTCATCGGCTAAACAATAATAACATGATACTGAATGGAGGTGTACGGGTGCGTGCGGTTGACAAGTATACGATCGATCAGATTATGCAAGTGATTCCTCATCGTCCGCCGTTTTTATTCATCGATGTCATTACGGAAGTGGAACCCGGTCTCATGGCTACCGGTCTTAAACAAGTGACGATGAATGAACCGTATTTTGTTGGACATTTCCCAGACTATCCAGTCATGCCAGGCGTTTTAATCATCGAAGCACTGGCCCAAGTCGGTGCTTTTGCTTTGCTGATCAAAGATGAACATCGCGGAAAGCTTGCTTTTTTTACAGGCATCGATGGCGTCCGCTTTCGCAGGCAAGTGCGTCCCGGTGATACGCTGCATCTTCAGGTGACGATTGAACGTATGAAAGGTACGCTGGGACGTGGAAAAGCCGTGGCAACGGTTGACGGAGAGATAGCCGCAGAAGGCACGCTATCATTCGCACTCATCGATCAGTCGCAGGATAAGCCGATGGCCTGAGTCGGATGAACGGCGCTTAAAGACGAAAGGATCTTAATACGGTTGCTTAAAAAGAAAGGCATTAAAAACGTACGGAGAGGATGAAGGATGTGCAAGTACGCAAAGCGATCATCCCGGCAGCAGGTCTTGGAACGCGTTTTCTGCCGGCGACCAAGGCGATGCCTAAGGAGATGCTTCCGATTGTCGACAAACCAACGATTCAGTATATCATCGAAGAAGCGGTTGCTTCCGGCATCGAAGATATTATCATCGTCACCGGCAAGGGTAAGCGGGCCATCGAAGATCATTTTGATCATTCCCCAGAGTTAGAACAAAATCTTCGGATGAAAGGAAAGGACGAGCTTTTAGAAGAAGTATTGAAGCCTTCACGTCTGGCGGATATTCATTATATCCGCCAAAAGGAACCCAAAGGTTTGGGGCACGCCATATGGTCCGCGCGCAAGTTTGTAGGGGACGAGCCCTTTGCCGTCTTGCTTGGGGATGATATCGTCGTCTCGGAAAAGCCAGCCTTGCAGCAGATGATTGAACAATTTGAGCGGTATCGCGCCTCGATCATCGGGGTCAAACGCGTTTCCGATGCGGAAGTGCATCGTTATGGCATAGTCGATGCCAAAGAGATCGCCCCGCGTGTCTATACGATCGAACATATGGTCGAAAAACCAAAACAGGCGGAAGCGCCTTCCAATCTGGCCATCATGGGCCGCTACATCCTCACACCGCGTATTTTTGAGATATTGGATAGCCTCCCACCCGGCGCAGGCGGCGAGATTCAGCTCACCGATGCTCTGGCCCGTCTCAACGCGCATGAGGCGATTTACGCCTATGAATTTGAAGGGACACGATTTGATGTTGGGGAGAAGTTCGGTTTTATTCAGACGACGATTGAGTTTGCTTTGATGCGGGAAGATTTGCGAGAAGATGTTCTACGATATATACAGTCCGTCGTTGAACGTGAGAATAGGAAAAACCCATCGATCGTGTAAATCGATGGGTTTAAAGCATAGACTTATTATTTTTGCATGATGGCGATCAGTTGTCCTTCTGGAAACCATTCAATGTCAGCGCCCAGTGATTGGGACAGGAAACGAAGTGGTACAAGGGTTCTACCTTTTTCGATCTTGGCTGGCACATCCAATTTCACATTTTGACCGTTCACTTGCGCTGTATCCTGATTGACTTTTAAGATAACTGTTCGATCGCCATTTTGAATGGTAATCGTTTGAGTTGATGCATCATATCGAACATCAAGCCCTAAAGCTTCAGATATGGCCCGAATAGGTGCAAGGGTTCTACCATTTTCAATACGCGGGGCAACATCAAATGATAAAGGTTCACCGTCCACATATACTTCAATGTTTCTTTTATTAATGTTTTGCTTCAGTAAGTCATTTAATTTCTGATATCCGTCGATATCATTGGGGTTTTCACTGATGATTTTTTGTTGAGCCGCCAAAGCAGCCTGTTTTTTACCATGCTTTTCATAGATATCTACCAAACGTTGCATTAATTTTACTTGTTCTTTTAAGGAATGATCAATAGATTCGATATAAACCTTTTGCGTTAGCAATTGATCCAAGGTTTCATCATCCAATGATTCAATTAGGGCTTGGCCATTTTTTTCGTCGTTTTGTAATAAACTCAGGAGATTATCTATTTCTTGCATTGTTGCTTTTTGTAAGGCGATGATAACGGATTCTGCAGGGGTACCCTTCACTTTTTCTAACGCTTTTGTAAGACCTTTGGTATATTGATTCAATGCTTTTTCGATTTTCTTGTTTCTTTTGGCCAATTCTTTTTCAGCTTTACTCGCTTTTTCTTTCTTCTCCTTCTCTTTCTCTTTCTCCTTCTCTTTCTCCTTTTCTTTCTCCTTTTCCTTTTCCTTTTTTTCTTCTTTATACGCTTCTTTTTCCTCTTCTTCGTCATCATCGTCAATCGCTTTTTCTGCGGACCCGTCATCTCCAGATGTCTCAAGGTCTTGAGAGGATGGGTGTGAAGCGCTGTTCGGATCAGTTGTGTTAAGCACAACACTATCTTCTGTTGACTGACCATTTGCCGATGCATACTTTAGGAAAGACACATGATACATGAAGGCGAAGACTACAATGAACAATGCAATGGCTGTGCGGTAATAAAACATTTGCTTCGCGCTCGTTTTCTTCATCGATCGATCATCTCCTTTACATACCCTTAGTACACCCTATCAGCGCAAAAAAGCACGCCTCGTCAGGCGTGCTTGTCCGTTTACACTCTGACCGGCAGCTGGCTGGCATTTTCTCATTTTGACATGAGAGAGTAGCCCCTATAGCTTTGCGTCCGCCACTTTCGTGACGTTTGCCCTGATACGGTGGAAAGTATTGGTATTAAATAAATCGTAACAAATAGGCAGAGTGTCAACAAGTATATATATTTGCATACATTTTTATTCCGTTTTTACCACTTTGACGGTCATTTTGTTTAGGGTCATCTCTTCTGCGCCATGGGGTGGATTGAGAATCAGTTCAGGGTTATGCACGATCGATAGATAGGCGTATTGAATCGCATCGTTTTTCTTTTTTGGTGGTTTTTTATTAGTAGGCTTACTATCTAAGATGATGGAGCCATGGGCAAACAGCCCGCCATGGATCACAATTTGAGCCGAGCGATCTGCTTTTATAGATAAGTTACCATTCGTATATAGATATGCATCGATCATGAGGGGTTCATTCGGAGCGCTTTCGTCAAATTTGATTTCTTCGATGTTGCCATTTGAAAAAATGATGATACGACTGTTATGGATCGTATGTTTGATTTTTTTGATACGGGTATTGCCATTGATATAAATGATAAGCTCGGGGGTTTGGAGAGCTTCATCAACGCTGAAGTTATTTTGGACATACCAAGTCAAACCTGAGATCTCGGCATTTTTAAGTCGTGCGTTTTTACCGACATAGATCCAAGAATCCTTACGCCCTCTATCATTGTCGTGCACTT
>JAVERJ010000050.1:0-10788 GCA_034007185.1 Candidatus Carbonibacillus sp.
CATATTCTATCTTGTCAATCAACCATGCACCTGATAGGATATTTTCGTAAGTATTACGATTTATAGGAGGACATATGTAATGATGAACGTATCTTATCAAAAAATAATCAGAACAACTCTGATTATACCTTTGCTTTTGTTGCTCTTGGTCTTGAACTTGACTGCTTGTGGTCAATCGGACACGGTTCAACCCCCGGCAGCACAACCATCGGATGCAGACAGCACGACACAACATGCAGAAACAAAACCTTTGGCGATTGCTGCCTCGATTTATCCGTTTTATGATATGGCTCGGCAGATTGCTGGTGATACAGCCAACGTAACCATGATCGTTCCGCCCGGCGCCGGAGCACATGAATTTGAACCAAAACCGAGCGATTTAAAAACGATTCATGACAGCGATCTTGTCATCATAAGCGGCGCTGGTATGGAACAAAAATGGATCAACAATATCACAGAAAGCATCGATCCTGCCAAAACAAAACTGTTTACGGCAGCCGACGGTCTGGAACTGTTGAAAAAAACGACTGGCACGCAACAAACATCCAGTGAGCAAACAAACAGTGCGTCAGGTAGCAGTAAAGTAGCGTACGATCCTCATATCTGGTTGGATCCCAATTACATGATCGATGTAGCACAACGACTCAGAGATACGCTCATCGAACTCCGTCCAGAGATGCAAGAGGTCTATCAAACGAACGCGGACCGTTACATTCAAGATATGCATGCCATCGATGAAGCTTATAAAACATTGGCACAAGAAGCGCCACGTAAAGATTTTGTCGTCTCCAATGCTGCTTTCGGATACCTCGCCCATCGTTATGGGCTCAAACAAATCCCCATTGCCGGGTTAAGTTCTGAAGCACCGCCCAGTCAAGGTGAACTCAGGGCCATCATCGATGATGTAAAAGCACGCGGTGTCCCAGCCATCGCAGTCATCTCACTTAAAACCAATGATCTCGCCGAAACCGTTGCCCGTGAAGCAGGTGTTCCGACCATTGCGCTTCATACGATGGGAAGCGTACGCACCGACCAATTTGAACAAGGTCTTACGTACCAAGCTTTAAGCGCTGATAATATTCAAGCCTTTAAAAAGTTGCTCGGTGTGGAACAACCTTAAGACATTGTATCTTTACCTTGTTTAAGACCGTTTTCAAACGGTCTTAAACTTTTTTTATCACGCGATCAACGATGAAGATCATGAAAAATAGGCCTAAGAAACATACTATGTGTATGCTTGGGTGATGCTTGGTAATCGGTGAGAGAAAAACATTGGGCTCCAACCATTCCACGGTGTTTGTCCTTGCATTCAATCTATGTTATATTTGAAAGTGAAAGTAAGCCATACGTCTCGGGAGGGAAACATTTTGGGTAAAAACCATGTCGTTATTATCGGCGGAGGCTTCGGTGGTCTTAGTACCTTTTACGGTCTCAATAAACATCGCCATCTATTCGATATCACGCTGATTGATGCGCGTAAAGAAAGTCTAGAAAAGCCAGCCTTACCAGAAGTCGCTTTCGCCGGAAAACCGGTGGAAAACGTTCGCATTCCACTTCAACCGGTCATCGAACGACGTGGAGGAAAGTTTATAAATGAACGTGTCATTGACATTCAACCCAAACAAAATGAGATCACGCTAGAAAGCGGACAAACTGTCTCTTATGATTTTTTAGTGATCGCCACGGGTGCGATTAAAGATTACGATGCGATTCCCGGATTAAAAACGTATGGATTTTCCATTTGTGATGATGATATGGCCCCAAGGCTTTACGAAAGGCTCCAACAATTTCATGGCGGTCCGATCGTAACGGGTGCCGCACTTACAGAATGGGCAGCACATGACGACATCAAAACACTTTCTGCCCCCTGTGAAGGACCCATTGGTGAAGTGATGTTCATGCTCGATTATGAACTTCAACACAGAGGTTTACGCGAAAAAAGCCCCATCCACGTTTTTACGCCTGGCGAGATCTTCTTTGAAGATGTAGGCCCCGATGTTCATCGGAAGTTTGAACCTTTGATCGAAGCGCATAACATTACGGTTCACACCAACAAAAAAATCCAAAGCATCGAAAAAGATCACGTGACATTTACGGATGGCAGCACGATGGAGACAGAACTCAGCATCGTCATCCCTCCTTACAAAGGTCTTGACATTTTAAAAGAAGCGGGATTGGGGGATGAGAAAGGCTACGTTTATACCGACGATGCGATGCGTCATCCGACTTATAGAAATGTTTATGCTGTCGGCGATATCAATGCTAAAAGCATGCCCAAACTCGGTCACATCGCCGTCATTCAAGCTCAAATTGCTGCAGCTTCGATCCTTCACGATGTCACTGGAAAAGGTGAGATCCCACCGTTTAAACCGGAGATCTTTTGTATCATGGATCGCGGGGGCCATCAGGCAACGCTCATTCTTTCCGACCATATGTACGGTGAAAGCCGAGACTTTACATTTTCTGGACCCCTTGCCCACCTTATGAAATGGAGTTTTGACACGTATTACTATTATACCCGCGGACATCTTCCGCCAGATTTTATGCAGCAAGGCTTATCGACCATCATCGAGAAGATCCACCGTTAACGTGGATCTTCTTGCTTTTTGACCTCGACACCGACCAAGTGTTCGAGCGGACGGATAATCGCTGCAATATCATCTTGTCCCAAACCCATCGCCAAAGCGCGAACGAGCGTCTGCGAAGCAAGCGCCACTTGCTCTAAAGGAACGCCTTCGCGGGCCGCATAATCTAGAGCAAGACGCACATCTTTATGTAAAAGAGCAATATTAAAACGCGCAGCAAAATCTCGTTCTTTAATCAATGGGTAGGTACGATCGATCATATAACTGTGACCCGTACTAACTTTAATCAATTCATACATCACATCGCTATCAATTCCACTTTGAACACCAAGAACAAAGGCTTCCGAAAGGGCGACCGTATGCACAGCAACAAGCATGTTGTTGATCAGTTTGACGACACTGCCTTTGCCAGATGGGCCAACATGCACAATATGAGTGGCAAACGCCTCTAAAACAGGTCGGACGCGATAAAAGGCTTCGACATCACCGCCCACCATGACCGTCAAGGTCCCTGCTTGTACGCCCATAGGTCCTCCAGAGACGGGGGCATCAAGAAACGACACCCCAAGCGCTTTTGCCCGTGCCGCAAACGATTCGGCATGCTGGGGACCGATGGTACTTAAATCGACCCAGATGGGCGCATCACTGGCAGAGTTTCTTTCTTGTAAACCTTGGTAGACTCCGTTTTCTCCAAAATACACGCTTTCTACCGTCTCAGGATATGGCAGGGCACTCATGACAATAGCAGCGCGCGCGCCGACGGCAGCCGGAGTATCTAATGCCTGCGCCCCTTGAGATACCGCCCATTCCATCGAAGGTCGAGACCGATTATAGACCCATACGTTATGCCCGTGTTCGAGCAACTTGGCGACCATCGGTCGCCCCATCGTCCCTAATCCAATAAAACCGATATCCATATGCGTTCATCCTTTCTCATTCATGCTTGGTGTTTTAATTTTTTTCCATGAACATGCAGAACAAAAAAAAGAGCGCCCATACGCTTGAACGCCTTTACCGTTCTTTTTACGCAGCTTGCATGCCTTGAAAGTCTTTGACACGATCTGTTGTTTTACATCTCGTAAAGAAGCATCTCGCGGCGCAAGGCTCTGAGTTCGCGTTTGAGCGTATGGACAGTCTCTATGTCACCGCTTTCAAGCGCACGGTGAAGTTCATCGAGTGCCGTATCAATGGCTTCCCGCACTTTAGGGATACGTTCTTCGATATCCGTCAGCAAAAAAGATTGCATGACTTTTTCCATCGTAATCATTTCTTTTTTATCAAGAAGGACTTTTCGCTGATTGCCAGAGACTTCGGTGATGCGCACGACTTCTCCATACTGAACATGATGGATGAAAAGCGTCTCCGATCGGAACATCTTAATCGTGGCATGCCCTTTATAGCGAACGACAAAATCACGGAAGAGTTCAGCAAGAACCGGATTGTGGAATTTAAGCCGTTTGTTGACAAGCTTATATCCATCACCCCGGAGGCGAAATTCAAGGTCGATACCTTTTTCGCCGTCAAACCGAATCACCTGCGACGCACTGTTATGATCGACCGAAAACGAGATGCCTCGACTCTTAAGTTCCTGGAGGAGTTCGGCGAGCTGCTCATCGGTACACAACAGTTCAACATCGGTTACCTCCAGCATAAACGCCAACATCTCGTTCGCCCCCTTCCAGTATATGTGTTCAGTGAATTCAAGCAATTTATCTGGAGTAATCTTATCATACTATGAAAAGCGGCAAAGTGCAAGTCACAATTTGCGGAAAAGACACGCCCATGCTAAGCTAAAAAGAAAATAGAAACGGAGGGAAAACATTTGGCACCGCTTACCTTATCCCCGCAAGCCTTTGATGCGCTCACCGTCCCCACATTAGAGGGGCGCATGGAAGCGATTAAACAACAGATCCGTCCAATCTTTCGCACCTTCTCTGAACATATCGCACCCTTACTCAGCATCTGGACGCAAGAAGAAATGTTCGTGCATATCGCCAAACATGCACGGCGAACAGTTCATCCGCCCCAAGATACGTGGGTTGCGATGGCTCATGATGCACGTGGTTATAAAAAACACCCTCACTTTCAGTTCGGCCTCTGGTCAACCCACGCCTTTTTTTGGTTAGCCCTTATTTACGAAAGCCCTGCCAAACAACCTTTTGCCATGCGTCTTTTGGACCATCTCACAGTGATAGAAAAACACATCCCGGAGACGTTTGTATGGTCTTGGAACCATATGGATCCAAGTTACGTTCCTCACCGAGATTTAACATCGAAAGATCTGGAAGAAGCGCTGAAGCGGGCAGCTCGGGTAAAATCGGCAGAAGTTCTCATCGGACGCATTCTCCCGAAAGAAGAAGCGCTCAAAAATCATGTTGATCTTTTCAACTTCGGTGAAGAGACATTTCAGACACTTGTACCGCTCTATCGCTTAGCTCGTGGACATCAAGACGTTTTTTAAGAAAAGGATAGGCGTGTTTCGGAAGATTAAGAACGATGCAGCGTCTCGTTGGTCATCTGAACGGGCGCTGCATGACTTTTGCGCGCTTCGTGCGCAATGCCCCGTGCACAATATTCCAACACTTCTTTTCGTCTTACAATACCGATAAAAATACCACGTTCATCGATCACAGGTACAAAGTTTTGTTCCATCATGAGCGCAATTAAATCTTCCACGTTTGCATCGATGCGTACAGGCTGATGGTGTTTATATTGCGGAATATCTTCTACTCTTATCGTATGCGCATTAGAGAAGTTAAGTTCTGGTGTATTTTTCATCTTCCATAAAAGATCGCCTTCCGTGATCGTTCCGACATATCGCCCATCGGGATCAATGATTGGCACAGCATTATAACGATGTCTTTCCATCCGCTCGAGTGCCTGGCGCATGGTCGTCCGCGGCGTTACATAGATGACTTCTTCCTTGGGAAGGAGAAAGAACGCAATATTCAACTGCCCATCATCCTTTCCAAACCAGTCCGCTCCATCGTCAAGGTGTCCTGGTCGAATGGGTCTTTCATAAACCATAATCCATAAAGGTTCGAACGAGCCTGCCCGGCAAAGCTTAAGGTATACCTTTTAACACACGCCCTACACCGATTATATACAACTTTCCTCCAAAATGTAAGCCCTGTCATCAAATCGTAATATAGCGCCAAATACAGTCTTTTCCAAAAAAGTGCGCAAACCCTACAGTAGCCTGCATCCCAAACTTCTGCTATACTGGCTCTTGTTATTGCTGCATGTTATACAACCAGTCCATGCGTGGCTGCGACTCATAAGCGTTAGAACAGAAAAAGAGGGATGCACTATGGAACACATGAGCCATGACGGACGATACCATCGTCGTACGCTGGAAGGGCAGATTAAGGCACCTTTATTTGAGGGGCTTTTAGAACATGTGCGGCAAGAGCCGCTCGCCTTTCATATTCCTGGACACAAAAGTGGTCGAGGCATGGACGCTTTATTTCGTGATACGATCGGCAAACAGGCTCTTGCGCTGGATCTTATCAACATTGCGCCGCTTGATGACTTGCATGCACCACATGGCATGATTCGTGAAGCTGAGCGCCTCGCCGCTGAAGCATTTGCTGCTGAGCATGCCTTTTTTTCTGTTCAAGGGACATCGACAGCCATTATGGCCATGATCCTCGCTACGACCGGACCCGGTGAAAAAATTATTGTTCCTCGAAATGTGCATAAATCGGTGCTCTCGGCCATTATTTTTGCTGGTGCTTTACCGATTTTTATCTATCCAGAAATGGATCGGACGTTTGGTATCAGTCATGGTATTTCTTATGCGAGCCTAGAACGCGCGCTGATGCTACATCCCGACGCCCGTGCCGTACTTTTAATCAACCCGACCTACTTTGGTGTGGCATGCCAACTACCTGCTTATGTCGATCTGGTGCATGCTTATGGTATACCGGTGCTCGTCGATGAGGCACATGGTGCGCATCTTTATTTTCACCCGGAACTTCCCCCCTCGGCCATGGAAGCAGGTGCAGACGTTGCCGCAGTGAGCATGCACAAGCTCGGCGGTTCCATGACACAAAGCTCGCTTTTGCTTCAACAAGGCAACCGCGTTTCTCATCAACGTTTACAGGCGATGATGAGCATGCTTCAGACGACTTCCACCTCATATTTATTACTGTCTTCGCTCGATACAGCAAGACGACACATGGCCACCCGCGGCGAAGAACTTCTAAGTCAAACCATTGCGCTCAGCCGACGTTTAAGAAAGGCCGTTCGTGACATCCCCGGTTTAGCCATTCTGGATGAGACCGTGCTGGCGTACGATTCTTTTCATGCACTCGATCCGACCAAAATCACCATCCAAGTAGCAGGATTAGGCATCAGCGGCTATGAGGCTGAACAATATTTACGCGAACACGCGCGCATTGAAGTTGAGCTCAGCGACTTGTATAACATCTTAGTCTTAATTACTCCCGGCGATGATGACACCACCATCAACCGCTTGATCGAAGCACTTTACAATTTATCCGCCACCTTTCAAACCAATGGCGCATATGCACCCGCCGATATTTTACTGCCTGATATGCCAGCATTGGCGCTCTCGCCGAGAGATGCCTTTTACGCCGAAGTCGAACGGATCCCGCTCAGTGAAAGTGCAGGTAGAGTGATGGCAGAATTTATTATGGTCTATCCCCCTGGCATTCCTATTTTGATGCCTGGTGAGATTATTACCCAAGATAACATCGATTATATCGAAGCTAATGTTGCTCAAGGTCTACCCGTTCAAGGACCCGAAGATGCAACTCTAGCCACTATTAAAGTCATTAAAGAACGTTTGCCGCTTCGCTAAAAAAAATACAACATGCCCCTTTCCGAGTATGGTTCAACTTAGTACACCTCATGAAAGGGGCATGGTTATTATACAGCCGTCCGGATTTTAAGTTCATTTAAATCTATTCATCTTCTTCACATGCTAAGCAGCAACGTTCTTGCGGTTCAACATAATACACAACGACCTTTTCCGCATCAAATGTGTCTAGTACCTTCCCACAGCATTTGCATATATATTGGCCCATCTTTTCAACGCCTCCCCCTCGATATGTTGGCCAACGGTATGAAGCACCTGCATTGATGAATGCGCATACATCATTCTGGACACCCATACGTTGCATCTTATTTTTATTAAAACAGCCCATATAGTGTGTACTTTTATTTTAATAGTATATCATATTGATGTCAACGGAAAAAATTTCTATCGAGTAAAAAGGGCACAGCTTTCTACATGCGCCGTCTGCGGAAACATATCTACCGGCCGAACCCATTTTAATCGATATCCCCCTTTCAACAACGCCTGTGCATTTTTAGCTAAAGTCGATGGATTGCAGGAGACATACACAAGGCGTTTGGGCGCAAGCGACAAAATGGCCTGAATCATGGCCGGTTCAAGGCCGCTGCGCGGTGGATCAACCACAACCACATCAGGCTTGTAACCAGACTTCGACCAACGCTGCATGACTTTTTCAGCTCGCCCCAAGGTCATATGAACATGATCATAGCCTGCCCGTCTGATATTACGTTCCGCATCTTTTACTGCTTCTGGAACCGATTCAATCCCCCGCACTTCTCGGGCATAAGGTGCCAACGTCAGCGCGATGGTGCCTACGCCAGCATAAGCATCGACGACGGACTCTTGACCGGTAAGTCCAGCTGCTTCTTCAACCAACGCATACAAACGCGTGGTTTGCAATGGATTTAATTGAAAAAAAGCTCGTGGTGATAGTTCATAGCGCTCTCTACCGAGCGCTTCTTCGATTTTTTCTTTTCCCCAGAGGAGACGGGTTTTTTCACCAAAGACGAGCGGTGTATGTCGATCTTGAACATTCATATGGATGCTAACAACGTACGGTAGACTCTGTCTGATCGCTCGAACAAAGTCCTTCGCTTCCGGAAAATAATCCTCAGCTAAAACCAACGTGAGTTGAACTTCTTCGGTTAACAAACTGACTCGGGCAACGATCGTCCGCACGCGGCCGCGTTTCTTTTTTTCATCATACACAGGCACATGAAGTGCGGCGATCATCTTTTTGGTTTTTAAAATGGTTTCATTGACGCGGGGATGCTGTACAGGACAATCAGACAAATCGATCAGCCGGTGCGTTCCCATCGCGTATAACCCAGCGATTACCGTTTGACCGATTTGACCGGTCATAAGCTGTGCTTTATTGCGATACGCCCAAGGATGCTCCATTCCGATGATCGGACGAAGGGGAATCGATTGTAGGCCGGTATAACGCGCAAACGATTCGCGGATAAGTGCTTCTTTCGCTTTAAGTTGCCCTTGATAGGAGAGATGTTGCAGTTGACAGCCACCACAGCGCTCGTAGATTGGACACGGTGGGCTCACGCGATCTGGTGAAGCCTTAAGAATCTTGAGCAATGTCGCGACGGCATATGTTTTTTCGACTCGAACAACGCGAATATGGACTTCTTCTCCCGGCAATGCACCAGGAATAAAAACTGCCTGCCGCTGTACAAAGGCAATGCCCTCACCGTTAATACCGATGGATTTGACTTGAACAATGCGTGTATCGCCTATGTTTAATGGTGATGTCATCACGTCTGACATAAAGTCCTTCCTTTCTAAATTTGTTTTAACCATTTCATAAAGATTTATGCTACAATAGGAGAGAAAGGATGGGAGCGGACATGCGCCGCTTTATACGCATATGTGAAGATAATAAAGCCATGAGCATCAAGGATCAACTGACAGAGGAAGCGCACGCCTATGGATATGAGATCGTCACCGCTCAGTGCTTAAATCGCTGCGCTTTTTGTGATGAGACGCCTTACGTACTTGTCGGTTCCCGAGTCGTCTTTGGTGATGATGTTTCTGAACTGCTCGAAGCGCTCAAAGAGGCGCTTCTCAGTCAGAGCAAGTAATATGGGGAGCAGTGATTGAAGTTTTGACGTCGTGTTGGGACAAGAAAACCTTCATCTATTGATCATATTGAGACTGGAGAGTGATGGAATGATGCCGAAAAGCGCATTTATTCGATGGCAGCCCAAAGATAGCGATGTTAACGTTCAGACGCTCCTCGCTGCCTTGGAAGATTACAAAGCACGCCTTAAAAAAACAGGGGAACAGCTGGGATGGGATTATACGCGTTATGCCTTCCCTTACCGCATCGAACAAAAAGAAAAAAATGGTCTTCCCTATCTCGAACTCATCGGCTATGACCCTGTCCTTTACCGTCATATTTTACTGACGGCAAAAAAAGAAGATGGCATTGGCATCGTGCAGATCACCTTACCTGATGATGCCACAACCGGAGATATGAGTAAAGCCAATGAACTCTCGCGCTTTTTAGCCAAACATTATGAAGCTGAACTCATTTTATTCAACGGTCGTGTGCAATACTTTTACAAACGAAAATAAAAAAACCGCTATGCAGCGGTTTTTTTTGTTCAATTAGGGTTAACGCTTCACACTTTCGATCGTTTTTTCGCCTATCGATACATATTGCTGATTCGTAAGCTCTCCTTTCATCTGCACCTGCACACGATACAGACCTGTCTCTTGAAAACGAGCGTTGGTGATTTCAAATACGGCAAAACCTTTTTTATCGTTCATCGTCACTTCTTCGCGGGTGACGATAAATTCACCGCTGGAAAGCTTCCCAGAAGGTGTCAGAACACGCAACCGTAACTTCATATTTTTTTCAGGGAGTTGATCCACGTCCATATAAACGAAAAAACGATCCAAGCGATCCCCTTGTTTAACGGCATTAAACGGTCCTACAATATTTATGAGATCGGTTTTATCATCTTTCCCTATAAATGAAGCCGTTGTAAGTTGTACATTGGGTTTATACACTTTGACATGCTTTCCCGTACTATCCCATTGAATGTACATAAGGAGTGCATCTCCAAAGCGTTGAAAAAAAGACCGCGTACTATCACTGATTTGCGCGAACCACAGCCTGGAAAAACTTTTCGCATCAAATACAAGATCATCATTAACAGTAAGCGTGTTGACATCCAACTCACCAGCAGCTAAACTGCTTCTAGCAGACGACCATGTGACCACCCAGACAAGAACAACAAAGACGAGCATCGTGCGCCGTAATGTTTGCAATCGGTTCATAGGAAGTCGACCACCCTCAATGGCATAGGTTCTGTTATTCTTCTTACGCAACACATCACAAAAAGTTTTGTTACCTTTATCCAA
>JAVERJ010000051.1:0-10625 GCA_034007185.1 Candidatus Carbonibacillus sp.
CGCCTGATCATTGAGGAAAAAAACCCCGCCCTTCAAGACAAAGAAAGCGTGGCCGAAGCCGTTGGGATCGGTGCGATTATTTTTAACGATCTTAAAAACAGCAGAGTGCATGATGTCAATTTTTCTTTGGAAGAAGCCTTAAATTTTGATGGAGAAACAGGTCCCTACGTGCAATATACTCATGCGCGGCTTTCGACGGTGCTTTCGCGCGCGTCCGAGGAAGAGCGAGACAGCTTAGAAACACTGTTTGGCCAAGCTTTGATAGAAAAAAGCATAGCGGTCATCGATACGCTTTCTACGGATCGAGCTTGGATCCTGATCAAAACACTGGACAACTATCCTGAAGTCTTAAAAGAGGCCCTCGTTCGTCATGAACCTTCGCTTGTCGCGCGCTATGTTCTCGATTTGGCCAAAGAAGCCAATCGCTTCTACCATCAAGAACGTATTCTTGTTGACGAAGCGATGGTCCGTCTACCCCGCCTGTATTTAATGCAGGAAGTGGTGCGTGTCTTAGCTGATGCGCTGGATACGTTGGGTATTCCTCATCCCGAACAGATCTAGGCGCGTAAAAGGTATTGACAAAAACGGACGAAGATGGTTTGATAATGTTAATTGCAGAGAAGCGGGGGTGGTTGGGGATGCATATCGCCCTGACGATCGTCAAAAAAGTGCACCTTCCTTTTTATGAGGCTTCAGTGGAAAAGAATGAAGAAATTTTTCACGATGATGCTTACCGAGCAGTCTGGGAGGATGCTGAAGAGGCAACCGGTCATCGCTTTAGCGTGAAAGAGCGCGTCGATCTATTGCGCGAGATGCAAAGCATCACCCATATTGCTGCTGAAGGTCGAGATTTCTTTTACAGTCGTTCTCTTGAAGATTACTGGTTTGAGATAGCAGAGTTAATCGAAGAAAAGTACGATTAAGTGTTGCGGTTGTTGTGCCGACACAAAGACAACAAAAGCCTTACCCTCTATCTTGCGGGGTAGGCTTTTTTCCATCTTTAAGTGACATATTCGTGCGATAGGTTTTAAGATCGTTAGCACTAAAAGTGGTGAAGAAATGTTTTTAAAGACTGTACAAACCGATACACATGATCGAGTACAATACCGAGTACGGTTATAAGGCCGAGGAGATTAACCCAAGGGATAAATTGCTTTTTATCCATTGCCCCGAGGATCGTATCGATAATGGTGACGGCTACCGCTAAACCAAAGAGGAGGATGAGCGTGTCAAGATCGCGAAAGATCACATCCTCGCCTCCTTTAGGTATGACATATTGTTCATCGCAAAAACGAAAACGCAAGGGTCTTTTTAATTACTGTACGCCAGAGACTCTACCAATATGCTTTTTGGTACGGTGGGGTTTCGATCACCTTGATGCACCCGATATCTCTTTGGTGTATGATGATGTCTTAGAAGCATATCTTAGAAACATATCTTAGAAGCGCCCATCGATTCATAAAAGATGATACGATCACGGTCATGATGATAAGATGTTAAAGAGGTCAGATGGACGATTAGACACCGTTGGATATACAAACACACCATTGCTTTCATACGAAACGCTTTGAATGGAAGAAAGGAAGAGTTCTTTGCCTGCTTATACCGTCGAGGATCAGGAAAAAAAGGCTGCCTACTTTTGGACGCTCGCCGATCACATCATGCGAGAGAATGCCTTTCATCTTTTAGACATTCCGCCTTTTGGTTATAGTGCTTCGCATCAAGGTGACATCCAAGAGACCATTCATTTCATCAAGCCCATGGACCATGAACTGTTCTACATTCGCTTATTGCTTCTTGTTCCGACATGGGGGGTCGTTGTCGAACGGACCATTCAAGAAAGTGTGCTGGTTGCCCAAGCCTTAAGACGTCAATGGCCAGGAAAAAAAATTCGAATGCTCGTGCTTTATGCCTGGCTCGATACACCTCCCACGGATGTGACATCTCGCCTGGAGACGAGCGGGCGCTTGGCCTTTGGACGCGATCGCCTGGATGCTTATGGTTGGAATCTAGAAAACGGTCCCAGCGGGCTTGTTCGTATTCCGTGGGAACATGTTGGTCTATCGGAGGCAAATATCCACCATCGCTTCCAGAATGATTCAGAAACATGGATGACAAAACAGAAATTTTTTGAGATGCTCCTTACGGTATCACAAAAAAAGACACCCACAGAACCCGTGACCATCCGCACGTTGTTTAAAAAAGATGCGTTAAGTGGCTGGATGCTTGTCATCTTGCTGCTTTTAACGTATGGAAGCACACTTCTACCCGCTGCCGCCCAAGACATCCGTGATACGTTGACCGCTTGGTTGTATCAACCACAAGAAGGTCGTGTGCGTTGGTGGCAACTTTTAACGATCAGCATCTATCAGCCGTCTTTTCCGCTGCTCGTCTTTAACAGTCTGACGCTTATGATCATCAGTGGCACGGTCGGTCGCTTGTTCGGAACATGGCGTTTTCTTTTTATTTTTTTTCTTGGTGGGGCGCTCGGTTTTTCACTTTCTGTGGCCCTTCATCAACCGCTTTTACCCGGCGCCAGCAGTGGACTTTTTGCGTTGTTTGGTGCGCTGGTGGTCATGGGCATTGAGCATCGACTGTTTCGATATACGGGGTATGTGCGTGATCTTATGATATTTTTTGTATTGTACGGATTAACGATGGGATTTTCTTCGGGTGCTTCCCTTTTTTCTGTGTATGGTGGCATGCTGGGGGGGATGCTACTGGGGACTTCTTTCTCTCCCGCTGTACCGCCACCGCATCCGTTGCGCCGTTTGGCTGGCTTCATGGTGTATGCCTTTATTCTATTATATATTTGGTATCAGGTTATGATTTGAAGAAATTAATATAAAGAACGTATATCACCTTTGGCCTATGGTTAAAACAAACATAGACAAAACATATGTATTGAGAAATAGGTATGGACAAAGGGGTATAGCCAACATGCGGCTTCTTTTTTTTAGTGGACTGTGGCTCAGTTTTTATGCATTAGATGTGGGGGGAGAGCATCTATTTTGGATTGGAATCGTCTTCATCGTCTTAGCCTATGTCCTGCGGATGACGTTGGCCACGCGAGACATCAAACGTCTTTAAAACGTGGGCGTTAAAAAAACGCATTGGACGCCGACGGTCGCGTCTTTGTTCATGTTAGCCCTGATCACAACATAAACTGAAATAGAAATAGGCGGTTTAGGATCATTCGAATGAGGCGAGCATGATGCAAAGACGAAGCATATCGATCAGACTATATGTGTGGTTCATGATCGCGACGATCTCACTGGTCGCAACCTTTATAGGGTTAGGATGGCGGGTCTGGGCACATTTACAAGAGGATGATCCGAAGACTCTAAAAGATTTTTTTCTTTTTCCCCGTACACCTTCGCCACAACAGATCGATACCATCTGGCAGGAGATGATGGCCGAAGATGATGTTCGACGCGTGATACGTGCAGTTATCGGGCAGCGGTTGACCCAAGGAGGGACGGACGGCGCGCGCTTCAAGCATCCGTTTTTTGATCTTATGCCTCGGATCGACTGGCCAACGGTTGTCGTGACATGGTCTGATCTTCAGTCAATGAAACGCGCCCCGGATTGGCTCATGGTTTCTTCTGGCAGTGTGCAATGGTCCTACGTTTCTCATCCAGAAGGGGATAAAGTTGCGTTTGGGCCGCTGCCAGCGTTTCCTGGTCAAATATGCGCTGTCTGGGAAGGGGTCTTGGGCACGGCGCAGCGCTGTCAAGCGATCACGATGGACGATGTATTGCAGCTTTTCAACGATGAAGCGGGCGAAAACAGCGTTTCCAGCGCTCAAAGGTGGCGCCTTGAAACTGCAACTGGGCCACGCTTTGCGCACCTTGCGATCAATGCTCCCTCGGCCATCATCCGTTCCGATGATGGAATGACACAAATGGTCCGAAGCGGTGACATGCTCGGGCCGCTCGATATCGATGGGATGGAGTCGAACCGTCGTTCTTATGTTCGGTTCTTTGCCGAGTCGCCTTGGGGGTGGATCAGTAGGGCAGTGTCGGTCGCGGATGAGACGATTACGGCACATCATGCGTCGTCTATATCGGTTCATTTACCGTATTTAGACGATACACGGGTTGCGGCGCTTGGTAATATTCTTGCACGTCATCTCGCTTCACTCGATGTGGCGTTTCAAAAACAAGATGTACATATGATCTCAGACGTGACGCCAGCGTTAAGAGACGCTTATCGCCTTTATGTAACAGAAAGTGCTGAAGGACTGAAGGATCATTCCACCAACGCGCATGATAAAGACGTAATGGGGAACGGTTTTCCAAGTTGGCGTCTTGATATCGAAAGCGCGCATGTGTGTTATGATGAAGATCGTTTGTTGTGGCAGGTGGAGATGCGCGTTCGGCCCCGACTTCCTTCAGTGCTTGAGCCGATGCTTTCAGGCGATCGCCATAATGGTACCGACCATCGGCAAGAAGCGCTTCCTGTGCTGCGGGCACGGCTGGTATATGAGTCTGGACAATGGTTGGTTGACGATCTTGTACAAGAAGAAACGGTCACTACAAAAGATGCGCCTGATCCATCGATTGTCTGTCAAGTGGGCGAAGGGCTGCTCGTCGATTCGTTCATCCCTAAGGCTTCTTTCATGATCCCTACTTGGCAGATGCTCATCATAGGCATGGATCGTCCTTTGGTCAGGTTTGGCGAAGAGGCGTCAGGGGCGGCGTTGAACGCATTTTTATCCAAAATGCAAGCTTATGGCACGCGTTTATGGATTCAAGATTGGACGTGGCCATCCTTAGAAAAAAAACTGATGAACGGTGAGATCGATCTTGCCGTCGGGGTCATGACGCCGCAAGACGCTAACAATTGGATCAAACAGGCAGAATCTCTCGGTCAACCGGCACCGGTATGGGTTGCGCTTTATCCAGAGGGGATGGATTCAGCGGACGCGCTTTCACCGCTTTATCTCATGATCAGTGGCCACGACAGAGGGGGTTTTTCACGACTATTGAAACGATTTCAAGAAGCTGGCTATGCGGTTCGCATAGACGATCAGCGCACACCCATGCTGCATGCCGCGTTCAATCCCATGATTTCATCTGACTAGTCAGCTGGAGAACTTTATGGTATGATGAAACAAGAATGAAGCCGTTTGGACACGGAGGGATTAGACGGTGTCACGTTCTCAGGAAGATATGGCTCAGAAAGCGCTTGCGCTCTTACTCAACGATGCTGAACGGATCGAACGGCTGATTCGTGTTCAGCTCGATCATTTAACCATGCCGCACTGTCCGCTCTACGAGGAAGTGTTAGATACACAGATGTTTGGTTTGTCCCGGCAGATCGATTTTGCTGAACGACTGGGGCTGATCACCAAAGAACAAGGCCGGCAAATTATCGATCATCTGGAGACAGAACTGACCGAACTTTACAATACACATGAGCGGTTGAGTCGTTCAGGAAAATCAGGTCTAAAAACTTTATAAACATATAACGTTTAACGTTTGCGTTCATGAGACGCCACACATGGATCAAACCATCGCTCTGAAAGCTACCATGTCATGTTCATCTCAAACCAGGCGATAATAGGAAAAGAACATGCAAATATCAAAAGAATCACCGCCCCAAGGCGGTTTTTTTGTGACCATTCTTGGTAGGCGAGGATAAATGTATAGATGCTGGAAAAAAATGCTGCAATCAATAAGAGAAATTGCATCCGACATCCTCCTTGCAATTGGGACCATGGGGGCTTTTACTCGGTCATCGATGCGTTTGGCGGTAGGAAACACCTCACAAACGCTCAGCCAATTAGTGTTTTCCTTTTAAGGGTGGAAGGGTGTCTTCCGGGCGTAATTGTTTACCAAAATCGATCATTTGCAGTTTGACATGAAGGGTGACCTCCGCATCTTGAAAACGTTTTTCGAAGTCGTATGCTTCATACGCGGACCATGTTAAAAACTGACTACGCGCAAAGCGGTACCAATTAAAAATATCTGCTTTCCACGTCTGTTGAGCCTTTTGAACGAGATCCATAAATGTTTTGTGCATCGTCTGTTCCAGATATCGGGCCAGTTTGTTTTGTAGCCGCATATCGGCAACATAATCGACATTGCTGGGAATGGAGAGCACTTCGACATACAGTGGAACAGTGAGCGTAATATGTGGGCGTTTGCCTTTAAGATCAACATCGATGGTCGGAGGCATTTCATTTTTGATGCGCGTGGAGATCATCCACGGTTTATGATCCGGATCGGGGAAGGCGACATAGTAGGAAGCGATGCGTAGATTTTGCCCGAGCAGCAGCGTAAAGCGCGTCTCTTCGCCTGTTAAGGTTCCAATCATTTTCCCTTTGTGAATGATGGCTGCACCGATCATCTCTGCTGGATCGCCGCCCTTAACCTCCATCCGCCCAGCGATTGTATCATCGCCTTGACCTTTGGTTTCAGCTTTTTTTCGTTCGGTGGTCGCATAGATAAAAAGGTACGGCGCACCATCGGCATGCGCTCGCAAAAAGTCGTTGACGTTCGATAGTGGGACATCGCCTGTATCTTTCCAGCGATTCAATTTAAACCGATAAAAGGCGTAGATGAGGGTTTCAAATTTGGGGCGATTGTGCTTGATAAATGTTTCGGCGCGTTCCTTGGTGATGATCACCGGTGTTTCCCGCCTCATTTCTGGATCTCGAATCATGGCGGCGATGATCTGATACAGATCGACGTCGCGGGCCAGCGCTTCACTGATGAGGAACGCTTGCACTTGGGATATGTTGATGCGTCGCGTGATGACAGCGTTGGCTTGATCTTTGACGAGGATAGGTGTAGTGTTGCGGAGGGTGACGTTAATGTGGTCAGGTTCTTTTTCCGCAGGGTTGCCGAGCGCGATGGTGGCCTTTTGGGCGTTCATGATTTGCAAGGTGACATCGACGCGCCCGGGGAGGCTCCCTTTGTCTAGACCGATCGTCGTGACCAAAGCCACATCTTCTAATTCGATTTTATCCCAGCAACCGCTTAAAAAAAGAAGAAGGAAAAAGGGGAGCAGACGTTTAAGATGTTTTTTTACGGCCACGTTTTTTCCCTCCTTTGATGCGCGCTAGCAAAACAAGGAGTAGGAAGTAGGGGTACACCGTCGCGGTAAGGATCCAGACAATCCATTCCCGATAAATGAAAAATAGTTTTTCAGAACGATACGGATACAATCCTGCAAAAAATACAGCGGCTGTCACTGGAATAAAAAGGCGGAACATGTCCTCTGAACGAACAAGATAGTGTAGTAAATAAACCATCGTATACAGATATAGGGCGAAATGGACGACTGTGGCGAGGATCCACGTACCCAGAAAAGCTGCTTCTATGTGGTTAATAAACTGCCCGTAGTGGGCGATGCGCGTGATTTGCTGGTAGTGAAAAAGAACTTGATTCACACCCGGATAGCCGAACACATCGGTATACATAAAGATCAAGCCCATGGTGCCTACGCCGGCGATGCCGACACCGATCAGCGTCCCATGTTTGTACGTCCGACTTCCGCCTTTTAACATGCTTGCAAACAGCGCAAAGTAAAAAATATCGACGACAAAGCCGAGATGGAGGATCGTCTCTGATATCATCTTCCACCCTTGACCGAATAAGGGGAAAATCGCCCGATAGTCCATCATGTCATAGACGCCAAAGTAAAGAAGGACAAATGAAAACACAGCATACGGCAGAAGGAGGGAAGCGACGCGGCCGATGGCCTCTAAGCCGCGATAGGCGACATAAGCGGTGGTCAACAAAATAACGCCATACAAAAAAATAAGCGGCGTGCGACCATAAAACATAATCCCTGTCATCTGGGCATAGCTGCGCATATTGAGCACGGTCGCCGCCATACCCAGCACAAAAAGGACGAAGGCTGCGAGATAGGTCAGCGACCGTCCGAGGAGTTGTTCACTGATGAAAAGCAGGCTTTTACCTTCATATTGCGATAAAAGATGTGTGACCAGAAAGATGATGGGCAAAAGAAAGATAAAGATGAGAAGCGGCAAGAGCCACGCAGCGCTTCCTGCAAACTGGAAAAAAAATGATGCCGTCAAATCGGTTCCTTTAACACCGAGTAAAAAAAAGTCAATGGCAATCAATTCGCGCAAACCGATTCGGTCGTTGGTGGAAGGATTGTTTTGACGAAAGACGTCTTGAGCGCTTGCAGTGCTATACTTCATGAACTTCATGGGCGCCACCTACGTTTTTTACGCCATTGATCCTTTTCTTTTAAGGCGAGATAGCGTGGGCGATTGGCTTTTGTTTTTTGGAGAGGCAGATTGGCAAGCGGCATGATGGTCTCATCGGGCAGCGGTTTGCGCAAAAACACGTCGTGAGAAGAGGGGACATACGGGGCCCAAGGCGTAAAATAACCGACACCAAACGATTTAAACGAGACGATATAGGCGAGGGAAGCGGCCAAGAGAAGTGCAATGCCTAAAAACCCTAAGATTGCCGCAGCGGCAATAAAGAAAAAACGGGCAATTCGGATGGCAAAGCCAAAGGAAAGATCAGGATGGGCATACGAAGCGAGACCGGTGATGGCCACCACGATGACCATAATGGGACTGATGATATTGGCTTGTACGGCCGCTTGCCCTAAGATGAGCGCGCCGACGATGCCGATGGTCGGACCGATCTGTGAAGGAATACGGATGCTCGCTTCGCGAATCAGTTCAAAGCTAAATTCCATGAGTAAAATCTCTAAAATAACAGGAAAAGGGACCATCTCCCGCGATCCGGCGATGGCCATCAGCAAATCGATGGGAATCATCTCGAGGTGATAGTTGGTAGCAGCGATATAGACAGCGGGGGTTAGAAGGGTGAGGAAGAACGCAAAGGTTCGTATTGCCCGGGAAAACCAAGCGTATGGAAGGCGTGCGTAATGATCCTCTGGTGTATGAAACAGCGTCCAATAGGTCGCTGGTGCGATATAGGCGTAAGGAAAGTTATCTTGCATGATGGCGATATGCCCTTCTGCAAGATGTGCGGCGACGCGATCCGGTCGCTCAGTGGTGAGCATGGAAGGAAGAAGAGAATATGGCCGCTCTTCTATAAACTGTTCAATGTTAACAACGCTGTCGTAGTCAAGCGCTTCGATGGCATCAAGCCGTTTTTTAATCGTCTCGACAAGCGAGGGATTGACGATGCCTTCGACGTAAAACAATGAAACGGATGTTTTTTGCAAGCGGCCCAATGTATGCATTTCGTGGATGAGACGCGGTGTACGCAAATAGCGCCGAATGAGTGCTGTATTTTTTTCGATTTTTTCTGTAAAAGCTTCATGCGGCCCTTTTAAGACGTTTTCGTTATCCGGTTTATCGATGGCTCGCTCCGGAAAGGCATTCATGGAAAACGCATAAGCTTCTTTTTCGCCATCGATTAAAAGGACAGGATGACCATTTAAAAGATGGTCGCTGATCGCTTCCAGCGTTGCCAACGGTTCAATGTCGAGAGATGATAAACGCGCATCAATCCCTGGGTGCAACCGGCGTCTGTTCGGGAGCGGATGGTTTAATGGTGCAAGGATAGCATCTTCTATGAGGGCTTGATCCACAGTCCCTTGCAAGTATATGAGGCAAGCCCGTTTTTGTCCGTATACCGTATGACGGGTTTGAAAGTCAGCGTTTTTATCGGCATAAAAGCGTTCCTTAAGCAGTTTGATGGATACGCTGAGACGTCTTGGAAGCGGTGTAGTGGGGCGTTTTCTCTTTTTTTGATCGTGTTCACGCGCCAGCGATTCATAATGCATGACGATTTGATTTTTCATTTTAGACCGCATCCAGCGCACAGTTGTCACCTCGATCGATGGTATGCTGGACAAGCGCACCCTTTAGGTGTGCCTGTTCGTACCACTTCTTTCCGTAGTCTGGACCTTTTTTCCTATTTCATGCATGCGGTGTTGGTGCGCATCAAGGATGGGTCGTTTTGTATTAAGCATCAAAGGCTTTTCGTTGATGGCTGATGGGATCGAGCGGGGGAAGGGTCTTTTTCTGATCGTTTTGTTGTGTGCGGCTGATGCCTAAAATGAGCCCACTTAAAAAAAAGGTGATGATCATAGAGGATCCACCATAACTGATCAGCGGTAAGGTCACACCCGTTATGGGCAAAAGTCCCGTCACTGCGCCCATGTTCACAAACGCTTGAATTGCAATAGACGAAATGCTCCCGACGCCGATCAATTGGCTATAAAAATCGCCACTTCGGACGCTGATGATGAGGCCACGGACGATCCAGAATGCATATAAAACGATGAAAGTTCCGGCGCCGATAAAGCCGAGCTGTTCGGCGATGATGGCAAAAATAAAGTCGTTATAGGGAAAAGGCAAGTAAAAATATTGCTGAATGGATCGAAGCCAACTTCCGTATAGACCGCCGTGTGCGATGGCATACAGCGATTGTATGAGTTGATAGCCACCGCCCAAAGGATCTTGCCAAGGATCGAGAAACGCTGCGATACGTTGTAAACGATAACTGTACATAAGGATAAACAGACCGGCAAAGAACAGGGCGCCGAGTCCTAACAGCAACATATGTATCAAGCGTGCCCCTCCAACAAATAACATGACCATCACGGTCATCAAGGCGATGATCGCCGTACCCAAATCTCTTTGCAGTACGACCGGCAAA
>JAVERJ010000052.1:0-10534 GCA_034007185.1 Candidatus Carbonibacillus sp.
ACGCCAATAAACGGTTTTTCTAGATCTTTTGGTTTTACTTTGCCTGTCGCATACAAAAGACTTCGATGTGGGGCACGGTCCACCCCTTTTTTGATCATATCGCTTCGCACGCTGTCATCTCCTTAAGCCTCTCACTGTCATCGTCGTTTTCGCTCAGCTCACCTGCTTGACCGACGACTCAATGCGACTACCGTCTTGACGAACCATATGATGAAAAGCTTGGATGAGCTCGCGGGTCACCGCCCCGGGTATACCATCGCCGATCGTTCGCCCATCGACCATCACGACAGGAACGATTTCAGCTGCCGTTCCAGTAAAAAACATTTCATCTGCTGTATACACGTCGTGTAACGTAAAGGGCTGTTCTTGGACCTTAAACCCAAGCGAAGTGGCCAATTCAATCACTGCTTGACGAGTAATTCCTTTAAGCGCACCGATGTACGCTGGCGGAGTGAGAAGCGAACGTTCACGAACGAGAAAAACGTTTTCTCCAGTGCCTTCAGCAACATATCCTTCCGTATTTAACATCAGCGCTTCCTGAGCTCCGGCGCGGCGGGCTTCAATTTTTGCCATAATGTTATTTAAATAATTCAGCGATTTAATCGCTGGCGCCAACACATCGCTGCGGTTTCTGCGCGTGCTTACGGTTACGACTTGGATCCCTTTTTCATATAAATCCGCTGGGAATAAGGCCAATTCTTGCGCGATGATGATCACAGACGCACGCGGACATTTAAATGGGTCAAGACCCAAATCGCCTACCCCCCGTGTGACAACGAGACGAACATAAGCTGAACCAAAATTATTTTTGCGCAATAGTTCTAAAACAAGATCGTGCATCTCTTCCTGTGTATAAGGAATATCGAGTAGGATGGCTTTTGCTGACTGATATAATCTGTCAATGTGTTCTTTCAAACGAAAAACGACCCCATCATAAGCACGAATCCCTTCAAACACACCATCACCATATAAAAGGCCGTGGTCAAAAACAGAAACCGTCGCTTCTTCGCGGCTTATCCAACGGCCATCTAAAAAAATGATCATCTGTTACCCCCCTTAGCCTAAAAATTCAGTCATAATCAAGAGAGATCTAAAAAACCGTAAAGAAAAAGCCTTGCGCACATGCTCGCCCGAACGAACCGTCCGTCGGATCTTCGGGCAGAACTTGCCGCAGAGGCTTTTATCCTCACGGTGTACGGAACTTGGTTCCGTTGAAGCCGCTCGGTCCTATCATCCGCCTGTCAGTGTGATCGATCATACCGATCATTTTCAAGAACTGAAAAACAATGATCAAAACACCATACATGCGTATGCGGATCCCTAGGCTTCCTTCTGCCGCTCGACATCAATCCTTGAAAACTGGGCACAACGTCTTGCTTTGCGAATATTCTAATACGAAGAGTTTCTTAAATCAACCCCTTTTGTCGCTCGTTTTTCATTTTTTTGAATGTGTATGAAATCTAGAAAACGCTTACTACACTGATTTATAAAGGGTTGAAACAAATATGACAAATATGTAAATGTTTTTAAAGCGCTTTCTTTGCAATCGCTTTCATAAAAAATCCCCGCAACAATTGCGGGGATCATGGCACATGGATACATTCGCTATCTATGACTGTTTTAATGTTGCGTTTAAAGCTTGATCCAAATCCCACAATAAGTCATCAACATGTTCCAAGCCCACGGATAGGCGGATCATATCTTCTCGCACACCACTTTTCTCAAGATCTTCAGGCGACAACTGGGAATGCGTCGTCGTTGCCGGATGAATGGCAAGACTTTTAGCGTCGCCAACATTGGCAAGGTGCGACCATAATTGAAGATGATCAATAAATATACGACCAGCATCACGACCGCCACGGACGCCAAATGTAAGCACCGATCCAGCACCCCGTGGCAAATATTTTTGAGCAAGCGCATACGAAGGATGATCATGCAGGGATGGATGATGAACCCACGCCACAGCGGCATGATGTTTTAAAAATTGGACGACGGCTAAAGTATTTTCAATATGGCGCGCCATTCTCAATGGCAATGTCTCCAGACCAAGTGCAACTTGAAAAGCTGCTTGCGGACTGAGTGCTGGTCCAACATCGCGCATCAACTGAACACGGACGCGCGCAATATAAGCAGCCGCACCGAATGCATCGACATAGACGGTATGATGGTAACTCGGATCCGGTGTATGAAAATCAGGAAACCGTGTCTTCGGCCAAGAGAACGTTCCACCATCAACAATGGCACCGGCGATCGTCGTTCCATTCCCACTCATCCACTTCGTAAGCGAATACACAACGATATCGGCACCCCATTCTAAAGGACGGACGAGATACGGCGTGGCAAACGTATTATCGACAATCAAAGGGAGATCATGGGCATGTGCCACTTTTGCGATGGTTTCAATATCTAGAATATCAAGGCTGGGATTGCCGATCATCTCAGCAAAAATTGCTTTCGTCCGCGGTGTAATGGCCTTTTCAAACGCCTGTGGATCACGCCCATCAACGAAACGCACATGAATACCAAATCGTTTGAATGTCGTATGAAAAAGATTAAAGGTTCCACCATACAGTTGCTGAGCGGATATAATCTCATCACCCGCTTGAGCAATGTTCAAAATGGCGAGCGTGATGGCTGCTTGACCGCTCGAAGTGGCTACCGCGCCAACGCCGCCTTCTAATAAAGCCAGACGCTCTTCCAAAGCGCTAACAGTGGGATTACCCAGACGTGTGTAAATATAACCATTTTCCTTCAATGAAAATAAATTCTCTGCATGTGCGCTATTACGAAAAACATATGAAGTTGTATTATAGATTGGAATGGCCCGAGATCCTGTGGCAGGATCTGGCTTTGCACCACCGTGTATGCTCAAAGTTTCAAAATGAAATGACCGCTCTTTCAAACTCTCCACTCCCTTATCTATGTTTGATATGAATTAAATGATATGGATCGATTAATACGAATCGATACCTGTTATAGATACATGCTTTCATCTTGTTCATCATGGGCGATACCCGCGCTGCGTGCAGCGTAGAGATGGATCATCGCGTTATATCCTTTGATCTCTTTGATCTCTTAGACGTTTCTCATATGGTTTCTCCAAGACGTTATGTTACAGACTTCTTACCATCTTACCTTGGATGGAATCAATCGATGGTTGATCCACAGCATCATGATGACGGAAGTCCAAAGCTTCTCGAATGATCCAACCCCAAACATCGAATTCAGTTAAAAAACCATCATGACCAAATTGGGTTGGCACAAGAAAAAAGGAAGCACGGACACCTCTTTCTTTCAAACGGCGTATAAATGATTGAAGCGCATCTGGTGGATAAATGAGATCCCCTGTATAGGCAATGGCGATAAGACGCGCCTTTATACGATCTAAAACGTCTGCTTCTGAACTGCGATTGCGCATCAGATCGTGAGCATCCATCGCTTTTAATAAATATAAATAACTATTGGCGTCAAAACGCTCGGCAAGTTTACGCCCGTGATGCAATAAATAGGATTCCACTTGAAAAGCGACTTCTTCATGTCTCCGTCCCCAACCATCTTTTTCTTCCCGATCAAACCTCTCCTCTAATAACGCCCCTGTTCTGTAAGTGAGCATACCGGCCATCCGCGCCAACATCATCCCCTGTCGAGGTGGAGCACTTGCCTGATAACGACCATTTTGCCATGCTGGATCACTCATGATCGCTTGTCGTGCTAAGGCATTAAAAGCTATGCCATAAGCAGAAAGTTTGGGCGTTACAGCCAGCGGCAAGCTCACATCCATCATTTCTGGATACATTACTGTCCACTCTAATGTGCGCATCCCCCCTAGCGAACCACCGATAATGGCATATACATGATCAATACCCATGATCCGGAGGGCTTGATATTCAGCATTGACCATATCGCGAATCGTAATAAAAGGAAAATCCGTACCGTACGGTTCAGTGCGGCCAGGTCGAATACTTTGTGGTCCAGTAGAGCCGTCAGAACCACCGAGTACATTAAACGTAAGGACCTGAAAATATCTTGTATCAATCGACCGTCCGGGTCCAATGAGTCCCCGCCACCATCCCGGATTTTGTTCGCTTCCGATGGTTCGGTGGTTACCAGTGAGCGCATGTTCTACAAGCACCATAGGACCGTCGCGCCGACCGCTCCGCTCATAGACAAGGTGTACATCAGAAAGCATTGTTCCCGATTCAAGTTCCAATGTCCCTATGTTCACCGAACCCACCTCTGTCTCCTCATGAACCCGACGCAGCAAGATGTCTCCCCCCCTCCTAGACAAAATAAAAAAACCTCTTCGAGTAAGAAGAGGATGCGTCCGACGATCGCTCTTCTTATCTCTCAGGATATACATCCTGCAGGAATTGGCACCTTTTTCATAGATACAGTCTATCATATCTATGAACGGTTGCCGGGCTTCATCGGGCCAGTCCCTCCGCCACTCTGGATAAGAAAGCTTAAATCCATATACACTTGTCACAATCAACCCTGATAAACACTGTACCGATAACACTCTGTACAACAAGTATCATCCATACATAGGCTTAAAAGGTGCAAAACATATATCAGACGCTTATACACCTACATTTAAGCTCTTGACATCATATTACATGAACCTTCAAACGTTGTCAACAGTTTGTCATCTTTCATTTTCAATGTTGCAAAATAGGAAACGGTTGACGCCCATCGATAAGACCAACTAACTTATGGATAAAATGGTCGGTAATCTTTCGTATTATGCCACATTGAAGCGAATGTTTTCTCAAAATGTTGGACAGCTTCCGGATCACTCAAAAGAACGACCACTTCATCGTTGATGGTTGAAGCCGCTTTACTGTAATTGAATGAACCAACAGCTGCCTCACGCTGATCGACGATCAATAGTTTAAGATGCATAAGCCCTTGATGACTGTTAACGCGTACTGGAATGCCTTTGTCTATGAGCAGACGGATGGCTTTATTTTGTGCATCGCCTTGTGTTTGTTTAAAATCTGTAATGATTTGAACATTAACACCACGCGCATGGGCACGAATCAACGCGTCAACAATACGCGGCTCTGTCAGGGCATAGATAGCAAGATGAATCGACTCTTTGGACGCTTGAATAAGAGACAAAACCGCTTCGTCAGGCTTTTCACCATTTCGCGTAAAATAAACACCGTCACTATGCGCTTGAAAATGCAATGGCTCCCCTTGAAAAACTGTATCATTCAACCATGGATAGGTTTCAATACCGAGCATATAAGCGAATAAAAAGATAAGACTATACCACAAACGATTGAAGCGTGATCCTATTTTTCTGGATGCCACTTTAAAACACACCCTCTCACATCTTTAAAAGTAATGGTGCTTTTCATAAAATCGACGATCATACCATGGTTGACCATGCCACCTAAATAAGAAGATTGGCTATGAAGATTGGTTATGAGAACCGATCATAAAACCCGCCTCAAGCCACCATGCAATCAACGACGCGCTCAGTAGCACATGGGTCGCGAACATGCTCCCGTCGCAAAGAATCGATAGAGGTTTGCCTAATAAGTATGTACATCCACCTTCCTATCCTCCACACAGTTTTACATGATGTGCAAGAGACATCTATGATTACATGTTTCTTGACAGTACCCATGTGCATGCACCTGATAAAAAATTATACACCATGGAAGGAATATCTCAACACGATGCCTTACGACATGACAACCAAAATTTTAGTCTTGTAGGGGCTGAATAAGTGTAACGTCAGAGATGATGAGCTGTTGCAATCTTTCAGATGATGCATATTATCTTCTTTTTGCATGATCAAGAAGTGAAAAAAATGCTGAAAAGCGCTCCGTTACAGTGTATCGCATGCTTTCTTAGGATGTTTCATGTACAACAGATCATTGCGTTTCATCTTTTTAACGATTGCTCTGTCACGGATCATTCGTTAGAAAAAGAGCATGTCTTCCAATCAAAAAAAGGCGACACAAATTCAAATAAATTGATCGACAACGTCAGCGCATCCACTGTGAAAACCAGTGATCGAGAAGTTTTCCTACAGCTTGACGACCACCTAAGCCAAAAGCAAGCGCAAAACCACAGCAACTGCGCCGAGCGTCAACGTAAAAGCTCGGTTGATAATATCATTTGCTATCCCCATCGAGCAAAGTCCCATTGCCAAGACAAGCCCTATAATCGCAAAACGTACGATCTCTGCTAAAACCTGTGATTGTGGATCACTCCCTTTTTGTAAAACATGATATACAACATTAGCCAAATAAAAACCACTTATCCATTACCATGGATAAATCGCGGGTAGAGAGCGCTTTTTCCGCTTCTGCCAGCGCCTCGTTTACCACCTATTCTTCAGGCCCGGAAGTTTTCTTAAGCTGCTCCCATTGCTGTTTAAACCGTCTAAAAGCCGCTTCGGCCCCCGCCCGGTCACTGCGAAATAATTTTGAATGGGGGTCTTGCAAAATAAAAAAATCATATATAATTTGCATGAAAGGAGGTTGTACTCAGAATTAGAAGAGGGAGTTACTATTCCCCCGATTCTACTAAAACTTTCCTTTCACATTCATCAGAAAAGAAGAATCGGAAGATAAGAAAGGGTTGTTATATATCATATAGGAGGAGTGATGAGAAAAGGCGTATCTTTGAAGTTGAAATATCAGGTAAATTTAGGGCGGATACCAGATGAAGGGAAAGTGATTTATAACTATGGGAAATTGTTTCTCAAATGTCGAGAAACAATTTCCCTCACTTTGTGGGGTGTTCAACGATGATTATAGAGTTTAAAAAACTGCTAAAAAACAAGCTCACATATATCAGCTTTGGGATCATGATTCTTATCGTGATTGGGAACACTTGGATGGGCACACGTTTATTCTACGAAGATTATGCGGTATCCAAACGTATATTTGCAAATTTTCCGGATTCATTAGCATTGGTGGCGCCTCACCGTTATTGGGCTATTTCTTACGGTACTTTTTTTGCTGCACTTTACTACTTTATCTTCCCTCTGCTCATCGCCCTGCCGATTGTGGACACAATTTACAAGGAAAGAAGTTCGGGCAATCAACGTTATCAAATCTTGCGTATGAGCCGCTTTTCCTATTATCTCAACAAATTTCTATTCACTTTTATTGTTTCCTTTTTGTTTTTTGTCCTTCCTTTGTTATTGGACATGTTTTTATTTAATCTGATCACAGGGAAATGGGATTATTCGGATTACGCCCGAGCATACCATAAACTGGTAAATGGAACAGCCGTACTGGGTGATAGCACTTCTTACGGAGAAAAGAGAGAGTTGTTCTCACCACTCATGGAAATCTCTCCATATTTATACTTTCTTGCCTATTTAATTATCGGTGGGTTATATGCAGGCCTTTATACTGCCTTTGGTCTTGCATCCTCTCTCTATATGAAAAACCGCTATCTCATTCTATTTACTCCCTTTTCACTCTATATAGGATACTGGATCATCTTTTCACTCCTAGGTTTTCAAGCATGGGATCCGTTTAATTTTCTAGCGGCGACAGAACCTGTAACGAGCATGTCTTATCCTCCCTTCATCGTGGTCTTCACTCTCCTGATGGCGGTCACCCTTATCTTGTACATCGCGGGAGTGAGAAAGCAGGCTGATCTCTTTGACTAAGATGATAAGAGCTGTCTATCAAGATATAAAATTGCGCGCTAAGCTTGTGATCATCCTGCTTGCCTTTGCTCCGTTTGCCATGGTGATTGTTGTCTTGCCGATCACATCCATATCATTGGTGATGTGGTCGAATCTCTTTGATTTGATCAGGACATTTCGTTATGAGTTTTTTTTCATTCCTTTATTTATTTTTCTGGTCGGTGCGCTTTATCATTTCAACGATTGGATCAGGATGAGAAGGTATGACCATAGAGAGGATATCGCCAATCATTTGCTGGCCTTGGTAATGGTCATGTCTGGTCTATTATCTTCTACGGTTTTCCTGGCGGCCGGCATCATCAGCCTTGTGATCAAACACCTCATCTACCCCTATTTTCCAGCGTATCATGCCCTCTTCCATTATAAGCCCGCACAGATCACCGAGGGGACGTCGGTTGTGTGTTTTTTGATCCTGTTCTATCTAATAACCTCCTTTATCGGAATGCTCTATTTCCTGCTTCGAGCATGGACGAATCACCATGTTTTAGCTGCGTTTCTCACGATTTCCCCTTTCATCGTAGAAGAGATTGTCTACTCAATCATTTCGAAGCTTTTTGATATCGGGGCTGCAAATTATCCGATTCACGCTACGACTCTTTTGCTTGTTCTCATATTCCTTTTGTTTGTGATTTTGAGACTGACCTTTAAACAGAAAGATTTCTTCAATTAAGGACTGAAGCCTAATGAAGTTATTCATTGCGGAATATCGCATATTAAAAAAAGAGAAGTTTAAACTGATCCTCCCCACAGTCATCCTATCCGTTTTAGGAATTCTGATTTCTTCAAAAAACGGTTTCATTAATGCCGACGCATCATCGGAACAGATTCTACTCATTTTGTTCGGATCGGCAGACTCTTATCCGATGAATTGGCTTTATTGGATGATCTTGTTCTTAAGATATGTGGTCCTATTGCAAATCGTTTGGAAATCTCGCGTCCAAATGTTTGAAATTCACCAACTGCTTCGCTATCGAAACACCAATCGATTTTGGGCGAGTAAATTTGCGATGGGGTTTCTTTTTACTTGTTTTTATATCCTATCGTTTCTTTTGACTGCTTGGATTGCAGCCTTTCTGCTTGGAGCCAGCATGGCGTTTAGTCTTACATGGCTACTTGTTTTCCTTTTTCTAACCCTCAATCTTTACGGGCTTGCCTTGTTATGGCTTGCCATGAAGATGTATTGGCGTGTTGAAGGAGCAAACATGATACTTGTCATCCTCATTTACACCGGAATTAAATCACCGCACCCATTACTTCCGCTTTATTACGGTATGATTGAAAAAATCAAATCATCGCTGTTTACGACGTTTCTCATCGAGTCTGCCGTTCTCTTCTTGCTTTTTCTAATCATATTGCGAAAAGCCAAAACAATGGATTATAACACCTGAGGAGGTTGGAACATGTCTACCGCAATTCAAATGGTTCACGTAAAAAAGATCATCCACGGAAGAGAAATTTTAAAAGATGTATCTCTGTCGATTGCCGAAAGGGGTATTGTTGGGTTTGTCGGTGCAAATGGTTCCGGCAAGTCAACGATCTTTCGTATCATTGCCGGTCTTGTGAAGCCGACTTCAGGAGAGGTTTTCGTTTTCGGGGAAAAGCTGCATAAAGATCTTTCTTTCCCGAAGAACACAAGTGTCGTTTTTGAAAAACCCGGATTCCTGGAGCAATATTCCGGTTTTGATAATTTGAAATTTTTGGCTGATATTCAAAGAAAGATCAACGACCAACAGATCATTACAGCCATTCAACGTGTAGGGCTTGATCCTTACGACAAGCGCCCGGTTAAGGCATATTCACAGGGAATGAAACAAAAACTGGCCATCGCCCAGGCCATTATGGAGGAACCGGACTTGATTCTGTTCGATGAGGCGACGAATGGGCTGGACGAAAAATCTGTCGATCAACTGTATCATATCGTGAGGGAAGAACAAGAACGTGGCGCCACCGTGCTCATTACCTCCCATCATAAAGCGGATATCGACACCTTGTGTAATGAAGTGTATCGAGTCCATGAGGGTACAGTTGAAAAAATTATGTAGCTTTTCCACAGGGGATCAGTCCCCTCCCTTTTCCCTCCGAACCGCCGCAGAGATGCCCATCTCTTCCGTTATGGCGGCTACCGTCCTTGTGGATACACCATTCATAACCATCTCCATCATCGCCAAGAACAGTGCCTGTTCTACTTAGCTAATAACGGGCAAAAAGCTCTGTGGAAAACTTGCCGCTACAGCGTCGTGGCACCCGCAATACCAGCGTACCGACGCGGGTCGTGATGGGATGGGGGCGAGTACCATTGCGATAACCCTGACGATCTTCAGACCGTTCGTAGGGCTCTGCATTCAACTGCTCAGTGGCCTTCCTTAAGCTTGAAGGACCTGATTCAGCACCTGTTCTAGTAAGACAGCCACTCCCTTATCTCCAGAAAATAGATCTTTCAAAATTTCATCGTTCAAGGTAATATGATATTGTGCCATCTCCATACCTCCCTGTAGATTTTGTTCACAAACTCACTCTACCAGAGAAGGGCGGGGGTGGCACCTGTTTATGATGTCAACCAGCTGAACGATTGATTTTACACCAATTATACGGACTCAACTCAACAAAATCATCTATCATCCTTGACTTTTATAAATAACTGCATTATTTTAATGTAAAACATATATTATACGTAAGGAGAGTTTGATTATGAATCTCAATGGTGTGCTCATTAGAAATTTAGTTTTTCCATATATGGAATATTTTAAGGGGAACAAGATACGCAGTTATTTAAAATACCTACAGGAAACTCAACGTTACTCTGAAAATGAATTAAAATCTCTTCAGGAGAAAAAACTTCGGAGTTTATTGCTT
>JAVERJ010000053.1:0-10413 GCA_034007185.1 Candidatus Carbonibacillus sp.
CACCGCTCCAAAAATACTTCTCCAGAACATTTAGCCATGTTCTATAAAACGTTTGATGATATTGAACACGAACGATTTGATGGGATGATCATTACCGGGGCACCGGTTGAACAACTGGAATTCGAAGCGGTTGATTACTGGGATGAACTGACGCATATCATGTCATGGGCGAGGGACAATGTGACTTCGACCATGCACATTTGCTGGGCGGCTCAAGCTGGGCTATATCACCATTATGGTATTCCGAAATACAAGCTTGAATCGAAATTGTTCGGCGTATTCCCACATGTAGTAACAAAACAAAATGTCAAGCTTCTGCGGGGATTCGATGACATCTTTTACGCCCCTCATTCCCGCTACACTGATGTACGCCGCGAAGACATTGAAAAAGTGGACCGCCTCGAAATCTTATCCACCTCGGAAGAAGCAGGCGTTTTCATCGTTGCTTCAAAAGATGGAAAACATATTTTTGTCACAGGACACCCCGAATATGATCCGCTTACTTTAAAAGCTGAATACGATCGGGATATTCAAAAAGGCCTAAACATCGATCTACCGAAAAATTACTTCCCCAATGATGACCCCACCCAATTCCCCCTAACGCGTTGGAGAGCCCATGCCAATCTTCTCTACTCAAACTGGCTGAACTACTACGTCTACCAAGAGACACCTTATGACCTCACGCAAACCATAAACCACTACGCCAACACATGAATCCATAAGCCAACAAAAGGCAGCTTCCTATCCTTAGGAAGTTGCCTTTTTGAGTTCAAACCATCAGACATCTCGCGCATATACATACAAACATATTCATTCAACCTTGCGCACGCCTCAATGATGCTGCATATGCTAGTAAAAATGCCTAAATTCATCGCCTTATCCAACAAGCAATCATGGACATACAAGAAAGGAGCGCAAAAAAATGTGGAAAAAAATACAAGACTGGTTGATCTATTCTCGTAAAAATATCAAAACGATTATGCTACCGATTATTGTTTTATATTTTATCCGGACGATGTTTATTCCTACCTTTATCGACGTCTTTGTGCTATTTATATTTTTCCTCATCTACATTGGAGCATTGCTCGATTGGTATTGATAAGGTAACGCGCACGCTTATCGTATTCGTCAGCCCTTGACCAGAGTCAAGAAGCATCGTTCAAAAGCATCTTATGAACAAGCACATATTGATCCAGTGCCGCTTCAAAAGCATGTGTCGCTTCAAGCATGTCACCTGCATTGGCCTGGAGCTTCCACCTTTTTAAAAAAGCAAGCGGTTCATGCGGGTAATGAAGGGCCACATACAAGAGTTGACGATCCAAAACCGATAAGGGACGAACGAGCTCATACGTTTTTAACCATCCTTCTATCTCGACCGTGATTCCTAGTGGTACAGCAGACTGAATGACTTCACGCAAAATACGAGACAGATCGCGAGCAGGAGCATCCATTGTCGCTTTTCGCCAATCAACGAGCACAATCCCTTGTCGGGCAAGATAAATATTTTTTAAAGATAAAGCGCCATGGGCAAATACAATTTCATACGATACAGGCAGAGCATCCTCCTGCAAATACAGTTCAATGGCAGCACGGGCTGTGGCCATCCCCTGCAAAAGATCATCGGCATTCGCAACTAAAATCGCTTCAAGCGGGGAGGGATAAAGTGCATTTTGTGCACTTTTTATCCATTCTTTTAATGTTTGTTCGTCCTCTTTCCATCGTTTTGACAGATGGCGCAAACTTTCTTTCAATTCCGGAGCCGGTAAAGTGAAAGCACGCTCTCGATGGACCATGGCCAAAACACGAAGGAGCGAACGGAGCCAATGCATATCCCCACGCATGAGCAGCGAAGATGCATTTTCCCCCTGTGGGTAGGGGCTCAGTACGTACATGTTACCGTGTACCTTAAGTATCAGTTGACCGTTGGCAAACGGTACATATGGCATGAGATGACGAGAAGGGCCAGAAAAACGCTGCAATAGCTGATATGTTTTTAGAAAATGTGTTGTATCCTCGATTTTCCAAAGCGCAAACGTACCGACGGTCGTTTCCATACGGATCCATCCATCATCACTTTCACTTAAAGCGATCGACCGATACCCGAGGTGATGCAGCGCTTGGTAAAGTGTATCCAGTGTTTGAACATCTTGCCTTGAAACACGGTACATGCATATCCCACCTTATTCGCATGGAAAACCACTCGCTAGCTTCAAGAACGCATCTGAGGTAGGCGTTGGGGAATTTTAAGACGCATACCCGGACGAATGTCCCCGCTTTGAAGCGTATTGGCTCGGCGAAGTGCTTCCGTCGATAGACCATAGCGCGTTGCAATCTGTTCAAGCGTCTCATCTTCCTGTACAAAGTGCCACACGAGGGACGTATGCCGTTCTTCTAAAAGCCCGAAAATACGACCAATGATCGAACTTTCTTGGTCGTCCAAGACATCTACTACATGAGACGTCTCTTTCTCTTGTTCGCTGTGAGTGTCACGACCGATGACTAAACGCGTTCTTTTAGAAGGTATCGCCTCAACAGAAGTGTTTTTGTCTAAATGGTCCGTGATCTGATCAGTATAGGCTGGGTCGCTTTTAACCATATGGATATCGTTGACCGTTTGTTTGGACTCATCTGTGATGATCGAGGGACGAACATCGTCGCTTAGTGTTGATTCTTCATCTTTATGACGTACTTCTGCATCGTTTTCCTCGTGTTCGATGCGTTCATTTTCATCTGTATCCATGGACGTTATCGGCTCATGATCCATCTCTCGATCGTGTTCTTCATCATGAGCTTCATCGTGGCCTTCCTCGATCACTTCATCTAGATTTTCATTTTGTGCTTCATCATGATCCATGCTATCTTCCGCTTCTTCTTGTATGTCTTCTTGCAAAAAAGTCTCTTTAGGTTGGGCTGGAGAACTTTCAGCATTCTGTGTCGAATCGGTCGATACGGTCGAGGCAATGGCGCTCCTTTTTTCCAATGCTTCTTCATAGACGAAAGGACTGGCCAAACCGTTTTGTTCATATGGATGCTTCCAATAACGGGTTGTTTCGATGAGCATCTCCGATTGTTCGACCAGAGGTTGATAGGGTGATTCGCTGACGATGCCTGACATTTCAATGGTCAGACTGAGTAAGAGTCGGGTAGGTGTCATCAGTTCAAAACGCACATCGCGAATGTCAAAATCGATCCCATCTGAATCAACGCGATCGGGTGGGAGCGTAATGTCAACCGGTATGCGATAATAAATTTTCCCCGTTCCCTTTTTTTTGGGGATAGCCTGTTCATCAAGTACATGAGGGACGATATCAGCTGGCGCACTGTGCTCATATGTTGCATGAAAGGTTAAAAAGCCTCGAATACGGTATACATGGCCTTCTAAGGTAAGCTCAATGTCCGGAACAATTTCAACATCTTGCAGAGCATCAACATCTGAAAGTGGCGTATCAAGCGGAATGCGTTCGCTAAACTCAAAAGAAATACGTGAAGATTGAGCCAAGACGTACCACCTCCTTGTATATTCAAACCAAATGCGCCTACATTCAACTGAATGACGCCATCATCATGGTTGATGGACGCTCCAGCGATGACCAACAATCTTTGTGCTTCGGAACGCACAGTCCAAGACCAGTGCTTTTGAGACGACACTCTATCTCACTGTATGGCTTTATCTTCAAAGTTATGACAGACAGCTAGAAAATCGTTGCAATAAAAAAATCCTGACCCTCCGTTGAGCGAAGATCAGGATGAAGAAAGGTACGTTTACAGCCATCTGCGGTTATACGAATGATTTAATTTTAGGCAAGATACGGTCAAGTGGGGGTGAAGACGCTTTTTCCCATGTCTTTGGATCATGTTCATCAAACTGTTCAAGATACTGGATCACAGCTTGTGTGATGGCTGTCGGTGTGGAAGCGCCGGCAGTCACCGCCACCTTTCGTTTGCCCATCAACCAAGTAGGATCGATCTCCGACACATCTGCAACACGATACGCGGGCGTTCCTGCAATTTTTACACTTACATCCGCAAGACGGTTAGAATTATTGCTGCGAGGATCCCCTACGACAATGGTAAGGTCTGCCCCGCGCGCCTGAGCGGCGACCGCCTCTTGACGAACTTGCGTCGCTCGACAAATCTCATTGACCACCTCAGCTTGCGGAAAACGTGTAACAACGGCTGCCATGAGATCAGCCGTATCCCATTGGCTCATCGTTGTCTGATTCGTCACCAATATATGTGGGTAATCCTGAGGAATGCGAAGCGTCTCTAGATCAGAGACCGCCTCAATCAGATGAACATGTTCAGGTGCAACACCAATGGCACCTTCTGGTTCAGGATGCCCTTTCTTCCCAATATAGATCACTTCGTAACCTTTCTTTACCTTTTCTTCAATTAAAAGATGCGTCCGCGTCACGTCGGGGCAGGTCGCATCGAGTACGGTCAGGCCCTTGGCCTGAGCCCGGCGACGCACTTCTGGTGAGACACCATGCGCAGTAAAAATAACAGTGCCGTGATCAATCTGTTCGAGGATGGACAAACGATCAGGGCCATCGACCGTTATCACTCCCGCTTCACGAAAAGCTTCAACCACATGGCTGTTATGAACAATCATCCCTAAAATATAAATCGGTCGCGGCAAACTCTGATCTTGCGCGGCCCGTTGTGCGATCACCATCGCATCAACAACACCGTAACAGTAACCCCGCGGTGTAATTTTAATCACTTCCATGCCTCTCCCCCCTTTCTCAAAAGATCAACTTACAGCAACCGACCTTCTTTATGCTTCTTGATGGTCAGCTTCACGACTCAAAACACGCATGGCATCGGCTATTTTTTCGATCGTCTCTTCGATAATGGCCTCATCATGCGCCAGAGACACAAACCAGGCCTCAAACGCTGAGGATGGTGCATAAATACCACGCTCTAACAATAAAGCGTGAAAACGCACAAACCGTTCAACATTTTGCTTTTTCGCTGATGAAAAATCCGTGACCGGCCCTTTCGTCCAAAAAAGTGTAAACATAGAGCCGACACGATTTAATGTGAGTGGTAGATCATAGGTTTGAGCAGCATCGAGAATACCTTGTGCCAGCCGTGCAGCTCGACTTTCAAGGACATCATAGACAGGCTCATCAAGCTCTCTCAGCGTCGCAAGTCCTGCAGCCATAGCCAAGGGGTTGCCAGATAATGTTCCTGCCTGATAAACGGGGCCGCTCGGAGCAACCATCTCCATGAGATCACGCCGACCGCCATAGGCCCCAACAGGAAGACCGCCACCGATCACCTTCCCCATGGTCACGAGATCTGGCATGATGCCATAACGACCATGCGCCGATGCATAAGCAACACGAAATCCTGTCATCACTTCATCAAAAATTAAGAGCGCTTCATAACGTTTGGTGAGTGCCCGAAGACCTTCTAAAAAACCATCTTGCGGTGGTACCACGCCCATATTTCCAGCAACTGGCTCGACAATAACCGCTGCGATGTCTTCCCCGTATGCAGCAAACAGTTCTTCAACTCGCGCCAAATCGTTATACGGTGCTACGAGTGTATGTTCGGTTAAATCTTTAAGAACGCCGGGAGAATCCGGTAGACCCAATGTGGCGACCCCTGAACCTGCTTGAACAAGAAAACTATCCGCATGTCCATGGTACGACCCTTCAAATTTAACCACCTTAGGTCGCGATGTCGCCGCACGCGCGAGACGAAGCGCACTCATCGTCGCTTCAGTCCCTGAATTGACCATTCGCACCATTTCCACAGCTGGCATACGACGGATGACTTCTTCCGCCATCATCGTCTCCAGTTCAGTCGGTGCACCAAAACTCGTTCCGCGCCGGGCCGTTTCGATGATGGCTGTCACAACGTTCGGATGGGCATGTCCTAAAATGAGCGGTCCCCAAGAACAAACGTAATCAATGAAACGATTATGGTCCGCATCATATATATACGCGCCCTCACCACGCGTGATGAAAAGCGGTGGCCTTCCTAAAGCACGAAACGCCCGAACAGGTGAATTGACACCACCGGGCATTACTTTTTGGGCTGTCTCATAAAGCTGACGTGAGCGGTGATCGTTCATCGGTGTCATCATAACGCCTCCTTCGCCTCATTATACCATATTCAACGCGCACAATGACCAAAAGGAAGATGATCCGACTATCCGAGTACAACTCGATCATCCGCAAACGTCTCTCCGCGCACTTTTTCGAAGGCATCGATCAGATCTCTTACCTTCATACGCGATTTTTGTTCTGCCCCAAGATCCAGCACAATTTCTCCAGCGTGCATCATGATCAATCGATCCCCAAGGTGAAGCGCTTGCTCCATATTGTGGGTGATCATGAGCGTCGTTAATCGTTTTTGTCGGACGATCTTATTCGTCAGTTCAGTGATCAGCGCCGCCCGTTTGGGATCAAGGGCTGCAGTATGTTCGTCGAGCAATAACAATTTGGGATCCGTAAATGTAGCCATGACCAAGGTCAGCGCCTGCCGTTCACCACCCGAGAGCGTGCCGACCTTCGTCCCAAGTCGGCCTTCCAGGCCCAATCCGAGCTCTTTTAACGCATCCATAAACCGCTCGCGATAGGTCTGCTTGAACGTGCTTTTCAACGTTCGTGGCATGCCCCGTCGATAGGCAATCGCCATATTTTCAAAAATGGTTAAGGACGGTGCTGTCCCTGCCAACGGATCTTGAAAGACGCGGCCGATCCAACGTGCACGTTCAAATTCACGTAGGCGCGTAACATCTTGACCATCGATCATAATCCGCCCTTGATCAAGGGGAAAACGACCAGCAATCGCATTTAAAAGCGTTGATTTCCCAGCGCCATTGGAGCCGATGACGACACAAAATTCACCCTGCTGTAAGGAAAGCGTGATCCCTTTTAAGGCGACCTTTTCATTAGGGGTGAGTGGATTAAATGTTTTTTTGATCTGTTCAGCGATCAATAGCGGTTGTTGTGTCATCCATCGTTTTCTCCTTTCTTAAGCGACGGGTGATGATCGGAGGACGCAAAGTGCTTTTTTACAGACGACACAGACAGATTCGCATCAGACGTCATGTTGTTTTTTAAGCGCAACACCCGAAAACGTCTGATCCATTGTGGTATCACAAGCGCCAGAACGACGATCACTGCGGTTAACAACTTCAAATCACTGGGTGGCATTTCTCGCCAAAGGGCAACGGCAATGATGAGACGATACAAAATAGCCCCCACGGCTGCCGCCAATGTTGCACGCATCATGCTTGTGGAACCGACGACCGCTTCCCCTATAATAACAGATGCGAGCCCAATAATGATCATCCCAACACCCATTTGAATATCGGCATAGCCTTGATATTGAGCGATCAATCCACCCGAAAGACCGACAAGCGCATTCGATACAATCAGTCCAACGAGAATCGTTCGATCCGTATGAACACCAAAACTCGTAATCATCGTCGGATTATCTCCGGTGGCTCGAATGGCCATGCCTAAATCCGTACGTAAAAACCAATCAACAAGAAATTTGACAACCAATAACAATAGCAAAAAAACAAGTATATATACGGTGTGCGTCGAAAGCCCCCACGATTCTAGAACAGAGAGCTTTGTTTTGATTGTCTCCGCTTTATTCAAAGAAACGTTCGCCCGTCCCATAATGCGAAGATTGATCGACCAAAGGGCGATCATGGTGATGATACCAGCTAAAAGGCCATTGATCTTCGCCTTGGTATGAAGAATCCCCGTGATCAAACCGGCCGCACCACCCGAAAGCATCGCTAAAAACGTGGCCAACCATGGATCCCAGCCTAAAATGATAAAATGGGCGGCGACTGCGCCGCCCAAAGCAAAGCTACCATCCACCGTCAAATCAGGAAAATTAAGCACGCGAAAGGTAAGGTAAACACCGATCGCCATCAAACCAAACAAAAGCCCTTGTTCAATCGAACCGATCCAAAGTTGCATCGCCTAAAACCATCCTATCTGAGAAGTGTGCATCATTAAGACGCATGCCCGTGATCCGGAATGTTTCATCACGCTTCAAACGTAGATGCCAATAAAAAGACAGATGGCGTATTAACACTTAGTACTTTACATCCGCCCGTTCTAGCCATTCCTTCGGTAATTCAATGCCTGCTTTTTGTGCTGCTGTTACATTGACATAAAGCTTTAAATCTTTTTGTGATTCCACAGGCATCGTTTTCGGTTCTTGCTCGCCTTTTAAAATACGTACAGCCATTTCGCCCGTCTGATAGCCCAACCTATAATAATCGATGCCGTAAGTCACAAGCGCGCCTTCTTTGACCGACTCACCTTCACCCGCGACGACCGGAATATGATTTGCCTCGGCAACCGAAAGTACCGATTGCAAAGCAGAGACAACCGTGTTATCCGTTGGCACATAGATGGCATCGACTTTTCCTACCAACGATTCGGCGGCTTGTTTCACTTCGGACGTGTTCGTAATCGCTTTTTCAAGGATCGTAAGTCCTAAGGCTTGCGCCTCTTTTTTCGCAATGTCGACTTGAACTTGCGAGTTTGACTCTCCACTGTTATAAATGATGCCAACACGTTTGCCATCTGTCAAGGATGTAATAAGTTCAAGCTGTTCACGGATCGGATTCATATCGGTCGTACCTGTAATGTGCCCGCCTGGCGCTTCCAATGTCTGAACCAATCCCGCATTGACTGGATCGGTGACGGCCGTAAATAACACTGGAATAGACGTTCCTTCGGTCGCCGTCTGTACCGCCTGAGCAGAAGGCGTGGCAATGGCGAGAATCAAATCCACCCCACTTGATACAAACTTATTGGCGATTTGAAGTGCAGTGTCTTGAGATCCTTCCGCATTTTGAATCTCGTAGACAACATTGTTTCCTTCTTCATAACCATTGTCTTTGAGCGCTGCTATAAATCCTTCTTTAGCACTGTCTAAAGCAGGATGTGAGATAATTTGCGTTATCCCTATTTTGATCATCATCCCACGGTCCGTGTCTCCACCAGTCTTGGCCGAATCTTGGTCTTTTTGATTTGGCGTCTGAGTCGAGGCGTCCGAACCGCCTTGTGTCGAACTCATGGAAGATGCATCGCGCCCCGCGGTTTGCGTGCCACACCCAGCGACGAACATCATGAAAAACACCATCGCGACAACGACCCATCCTCTACGGTAAAACTGGTTGCGCTTCACACCCATATCCCCCTTCAGTATCCTTTTCTACTAAAAAGCGTTTAAGCAATAAAATAATTATGTATTACTATATCAAGATTTGTTTTTGAGAGCAAGTAGACATATTGGTATGGATGGATAGATTGTTTGTTATATCTAATTTTATACATTTAAAATATTAAATAGGTAGAAACGGTCTCCATCTTCTTTATGAAGTTGCTTGGTGAATGAACCCTTTGTTATAATGATCAAGGATATTGGACAGGGAGGCTTATATGACCTACTTAACCGCATTATGGTTTGCAGCGCTACAAGGTATCACTGAACTTTTCCCAGTCTCTAGTGTTGCGCACGCCGTTCTCTTGCCGGCCGTCTTCCCACTGCGCGTCGATCTGGAAGGACTTTTGCCGTTTACAGTCATGTTACATCTTGGTACGGCCTTGGCTTTGCTTTTATTTTATTGGCGAGACTGGTGGCGATACGCCTGGTCCCTTTTCGACCACACGTTTCATATCGAGCGCCAAGTACTCATCCGCCTTGTGGTAGGCACATTCCCTGCAGCATTTATTGGTTTTATATTCTTAAAAGCTTTACGCAACCATTTTACATCGGCCAAAAGCACAGCTTTTTTCCTTATCGTCAATGGTCTGATCATGTTGCTGGCTGATCGAAAACGCGAGCACGTACGTGCTTACAGTCAAACGAAAGCCTCCTTGACAGATGCTAAAGAAACATCCGAACACGCCGGCGACAAGCGTACCAGTGACAGAGAAATTGCTGAACTCGGTTTTTTGCAAAGTCTTCTCATCGGTACAGCGCAAAGTTTGGCTTTAATACCCGGATTTTCACGTTCTGGCATGACCATGGTTGCAGGTCTTTTTGCTGGTTTAAGTTATGCTGCTGCAGCACGATTCACATTTTTGCTCGCCACACCCGTGATCTTAGGCGCGGGAGTGGTAGAAGTGCCCCGCCTTTTTAAGCCCGAGTTTCAACATCTGATGGCCCCTTCACTGGTCGGCGGTCTTGCGGCAGGCATTGCTGCGTATGTCAGTGTGTGGATACTGACGCGTTATTTCCACCAACATGAAGTTCAAGCGTTTTTGCCATTTGCCATATATTGTATCCTTGTTGGTAGCGGCGTTTTGCTTTACCTATCATTTTTGACTTAAACCGTCCTTACAACATCATTGCTCATAAAAATGCTCCGCAAAAGCGGAGCATTTTTATGAGCACTTCCAAACACAAAGGTTCGATGGA
>JAVERJ010000054.1:0-10387 GCA_034007185.1 Candidatus Carbonibacillus sp.
ATAACGATCCCAGCCAAACGTTGACCCCATCTCGATGGAAAGTCGCGCCTGAACCGCCTTCGGTAAGACTGTTTCTTTGTAAGCCTCCGACTGTGCTTCAAACAATTCCATACTCGGCATACTGACGACGCGCACACCGTAGCCTTCATGGGCGAGTACATCTTGAGCCTTGATCGCTAAAGCAACTTCTGAACCGGTCGCGATCAAAATGAGGCGTTTTTGAGCTTGCTCCCAATGGACATCTTTTAAAACATAAGCACCCTTCGAAAGCCCTTCATGGGCGCGTTGTTTCGTCTCTTCCATGACAGGGAGTCCTTGCCGCGATAACACAAGGGCGACCGGACCGTGCGTGTGACGAAGCGCAAAGCTGTATGCAGCATTTGTCTCGTAAGCATCCGCCGGGCGCAAGACAATCATGTTCGGCATCGCCCTGAGCGAGGCGAGATGTTCAATCGGTTGATGGGTCGGTCCATCTTCTCCCACTGCGATACTATCATGCGTCAAAATATATAAAACAGGCACATGCATGAGCGCACTGAGGCGCATCGCTGGTCGTAAATAATCAGAAAATACAAAGAATGTTCCACCGAAAACGATGAGCCCACCATGCAAGGCCATCCCATTTAAAGCTGCTCCCATCGCATGCTCTCGTACACCAAACCATATGTTCCGCCCACGATAGGCAGGCGGCGCAAAATCGCCTTCTCCTTTTAAAGTTGTTTTATTGGATGAGGCAAGATCTGCAGATCCGCCGATCAGAGATGGCAAGGCTTTCGAAAGTGCGTTCAATATCGTTCCCGAAGCATCCCGGGTGGCAATGTTTTTACCGATTGCATCCGTAAAATCTGGTAGATACGCATCGATATCAGCGGGAAGTTCACGACGAATCGCTTGTTCAAACTGTTCGGCTTCTTGCGGATAACGCGCGCGATAGAGCGCCATGCGTGCTTCCCAATCCTTGAAAGCGCGCTCACCGCTCGCTTTGACTTGGCTAAAATGTTCGTAAACATCTGCAGGGACATGAAATGGGGGCTCTGTCCAACCGTATACGGCCTTTGCCGCTTGCGCATCCGCTTCGCCTAATGGTGCACCGTGGACAGCACTCGTGCCTGCCTTTTGACTACCGTATCCGATAACCGTTCGGATCTCAATGAGCGTCGGGCGTTCCACATCCGCCTTGGCCTCTTGCAGTGCTTGATCGATGGCTGAAAGGTCCTCCCCATCAGCAACATAGAGGACTTGCCAACCATAAGCCTGAAAACGCGCCCGAACATCTTCGGTGAAAGATTTATCGGTTTCACCATCTAAAGAGATTTTGTTTGAATCATATAAGACGATGAGCTTTCCTAACTTCAGGTGACCTGCTAAAGACGCCGCTTCATGTGAGATGCCTTCCATCAGATCACCATCGCCGACAAGCGCGTACGTATAGTGATCAACCACCGTGACATCGTCACGATTAAAGCGATGGGCCAAGGCCCGTTCAGCCATTGCCATGCCCACGGCCATGGCAATCCCTTGCCCTAGCGGTCCGGTGGTCGCTTCCACACCCGGTGTATGACCATATTCAGGGTGGCCCGGTGTACGCGAGCCCCATTGTCGAAAGGACCGAATATCATCGATTGTAAGATCATAACCGCTTAAATGAAGCAAACTGTATAAAAGCATCGAGCCATGGCCTGCAGATAAGATAAAACGGTCTCGATCCGGCCAAGACACGTGCGCCGGATGCTGACGCATATGCCGCGTCCAAAGAACATAAGCCATCGGAGCAGCCCCCATGGGCAACCCGGGATGTCCCGATTTGGCTTGTTCGATCGCATCGATAGAAAGTGCGCGTATCGCAGCAATGGCCCGTTGTGCGCCTTGCCAACCTTGATCCATCATCCAGTATCCTCCTTAGAAGCAAGTATCCTTAGCAACCCTTCACAACCCTTGGCAATCTATCCATACTGATCCAAGCAACTGTTGATCGCTTAAGCTTTGGCCAATGGAAGATCGCTGCGATCGCTGGAATGAACGGTAGCCAATTTGGCAGAAGGATCAATAAATGTCTTGACATTGGATACAGCAATCGGTGCTTCCCCAAGACCGACGGCAATGAGTTTAACTTTCCCCGGGTAGGTTGAAATATCACCGATAGCATAAATGCCCGGTATGTTCGTCTCCATCTTCGAGTTCACAACAATGCTGTTCCCCTCGATGTTCAGCCCCCAGTTTTTAATCGGACCGAGGGATGCAACAAAGCCCAGACCGCTCACGATGGCATCGACGGCTATCGTTTGGGTCTCTTTTGTTTGGTTGTTGATAATCGTTGCACCTTCGACCCATCCTTCGCCGTGTACTTCTTCTAACTCCTGAAATACAAGTACTTCGACAGTCGATTCCATAAGTTGTTTCACACTATGTTCATGGGCACGAAACTGATCCCGTCGATGAATGAGATAGACTTTTTCTGCAACCGGTTCCAACATGAGCGCATAGTCAACGGCTGAGTCGCCACCGCCTACGACCAGAACACGTTTGTTGCGAAACGTTTCTTGAGAGCGTACAGAAAAATACAGCCCTTTTCCTTCATAGTCATGCGTATTTTTTCCCGGCATTTTACGTGGTGTAAAGGAACCGACACCGCCTGCGACAATAATCGAACGGGCATAGTGCTTGCCCTTGTTAGTGTTTAAGACGAAGATACCATCTTCTCCATGATCGATCATTTCGACAGTCTCTTCCAAATGAACGGCAGGATTAAAGGATAACGCTTGGGTTTTTAACTGTTCAACAAGATCAGCACCACGAATTTTGGGAAAGCCACCCACGTCATAAATCCATTTTTCAGGATAAAGTGCCATAAGTTGCCCGCCGAGTTCCGGAAGACTATCAATCAGTTTTGCTGACATCTCACGCATGCCGCTGTAAAAGGTTGCAAACAAACCCGCCGGTCCCCCACCGATAATGGTGACGTCATAAACTTTTTCATCCACTGTGCTTGACATCGCCACAGTCCTCCTTTGCATACTTCCATACTTTAAAAACGTTGCACCCATGTGTCTAAGCACATCGCTACGTTCCATGCCCATTTTACCACAATCTTTCACAATCCCATACTTCATCGACCCAACCAACCGCATGATGATAAGTATATGCTTATGGTAAAGCAATCATCAAACGGCCTGAAGGCCGTTTGATGAAGCTGTATTACGGTTGACGGGATGCCCAGATAAATATCGATGCTACGCCGTTACGCTTGCATCACACGAGACGACAAAATGTCGGGCGCATCAATCGTAAGAAGCATCTCTACTGTACACATATCCCCGCTGGCCATCAAACGATTGGCCTGACGTAGCCGCGCTCGATCCAGAGCGTTTCGGACGCTCCGTGCATTGGCAAAATGCGGCATGGCCATACGCCGATCGAGATACGCCTCAAACGCTTTCCGTCCTTCTTCACTCAATCGATAGCCTTGTTCCTTGAGCATGAGGAGCGCGATCTCCAGCAATTCATGTTTTTCATAGTCAGGGAAATCGATATGGTGTGCAATACGCGAACGCATCCCCGGATTGGACTTAAAAAACTGTTCCATCTTATCTTTGTAACCCGCTAAGATGACCACCACATCATCGCGTTGATTTTCCATGATCTGCAGCAAGATCTCAATCGCTTCTTGCCCATAATCACGTTCGTTTTCTGGCCGGTACAAGTAGTATGCTTCATCAATGAATAACACACCGCCCATGGCGCGTTTTAAAACTTCTTTTGTCTTTGGCGCCGTGTGTCCAATATACTGACCGACAAGATCATCCCGCGTCACAGCGACAAGATGACCCTTGCGTACATAGCCAAGACGGTACAAGATTTCTGCCATTCTCATGGCAACCGTCGTTTTGCCTGTCCCAGGGTTACCTGTAAAGGACATGTGCAGCGATGGCGGTTGCGTTTTGAGACCAAGATTGCGGCGAACACGGTCCACCAACAAAAGTGCAGCGATTTCTCGAATTTTTGTTTTTACCGGTTTTAAACCGACGAGTTCCGTATCAAGTTTGTGAAGCACTTCTTCTATCTGCGTTTCTTTTACGAAACCTTTTAAATCGACTGTATCGGTCAAATTGAAAGAGGTGCTACCAGTGACATCCGTCGGCATCGACCCTTCCATAGGCGTCATTGTCACGTCCTGCATGTTGCACCCTCCTTCGCACCGTGACTTTTCTCAGGCAACGATCCCGTCGCAAACGTTATAACATGCTGATACAGGATGCTACGACGTGTATCGTTCACCTTTCGGTTTATCCGTCGCATAACTTCTTAACGTATAGCGAATGTGTCGGTCGCTCACTTCCTGGCGCTCAAGATGAAACCCTGGCTCATGCGCCGGACGTTGCACAATAAACTGGAGTGCTGTCGTTTGTCTTCCATAGCTGCTATCGTATGCGCTCAAGCGAATGTACATATGTGGATACACCTTACGGCACTCATTTAACTCAAGCATCACCGCTTTGGCATCTTTTATATCAAACATCGGATGTCCCCACATCTCCCAGTAAACATTGCGCGGATGCGGATCATCGGTGAATTCAATCATAATGGCCCATCCTTGATTGATTGCATATTGTACTTGCTTTTCAATTTGTTCGTCCGTCATATCGGGTAAATAGGAAAACGTTCCTTGTGTGAGTCGAAAACTCATCTTTTTCACTCCTCAGCTTATCAGCGTATTGTAATTAAAATGAAGGTGTAGCGACCACATCGGGCGTATCCGTCGATTCATAGTTAAACGTCACATCTTTCCAAACGTCTAAAGCGGCACGTAAAGCAGGTGAAAAACGCGCTGCTTTTTCTAAGATCTCGGGACCTTCATGTATAATATCCCGACCTTCATTGCGGGCTTGAATCATGGCTTCGACGGCCACGCGGTTTGCCGTCGCCCCTGCTGCAATCCCTAAGGGGTGACCAATCGTACCCCCGCCAAATTGCAGGACAACATCTTCTCCGAACAAATCGATCAGTTGATGCACTTGTCCCGCGTGAATACCACCAGAAGCAACAGGCATGACTGCAGGCATCGAGCCCCAATCTTGTTCAAAAAACAGCCCCAACCGCGGATCGGCATCATACTGCATCCCTCTTAAGGTTTGATAAAAACCTTTGGTCGTATTGGGATCACCTTCCAGCTTCCCAACGACCGTCCCGGCATGGAGATGATCGACCCCCGCCAAACGCATCCACTTGGCCAAGACGCGGAAAGAGACACCATGTGTTTTTTGCCGTGTAAACGTGCTGTGCCCTGCGCGATGTAAATGTAAAATCATGCTATTTTTACGAGCCCATTTCGCCATCGATTGAATCGCACTGTAACCGATGGTCAAGTCGATCATGATGATGACGCTCCCAAGTTCTTTGGCAAACTCGGCTCGTTCATAAATATCTTCCATGGTTGCGGCGGTGACATTTAAATAATGTCCTTTAATTTCACCAGTTTCTGCCATAGCTTTGTGCACAGCTTCCATCACAAACAAATACCGATCGCGCCACCGTTGAAATGGTTGGGAGTTTGTATTTTCATCATCTTTCACGAAATCAAGACCACCGCGCAACGCCTCATATACAACACGACCGTAGTTTCTCGCGGTAAGCCCTAGCTTTGGTTTGGTTGTGGCACCGAGTAACGGTCGCCCATATTTATTGAGCATTTCCCGCTCCATGACGACTCCGTGCGGTGGGCCTTGAAATGTTTTGACATACTCTAACGGAATACGCAAATCTTCAAGTCTTAAACTTTTAAGCGGTTTAAAGCCAAAAACGTTCCCAATAATAGACGACGTCATATTGGCAATGGAACCTTCTTCAAACAGATCGATATCATAAGCAATATATGCGATATATTGATCTGTCCCGGGAACAGGGTCGACGCGAAACGCCTTCGCTTGGTAGCGGTCATACGTCGTGAGACGATCGGTCCAGACAACCGTCCAGGTCGCCGTCGACGATTCGCCGGCGATAGCCGCTGCAGCTTCTTCTGGCTCGACCCCAGCTTGCGGCACAAATCGAAAGGCAGCTAAAATATCGGTTCTTTTCGGCTCATAATCTGGCCGCCAGTAACCCATCTCCTTATACGGAATGACACCAGACGCCCATCGTTTATCTTTCTGTTGCTCAGTAGTCATCGTGATCGCTCCTCCTCTTTCCATTCGTTTTCAATTTTTATGATTTTTTACATTTTCATTGTACATGATCGGTGTCTGTACTGTACAATACCAATTTGATTGCCTTTCCATAAGCAAAACCTTATTGAATAATGTTCTACTTATGGATTGGTCAAGACAACCTATGGACTTAACGCTTGCGGGCAAGCTCTGCATGGTGCCGAATGGCCTCGATGGCTTGTCTGCGATCGGGTGTGCCAAAAATACTCGTTCCCGCTACGAGCACGTTGGCTCCTGCGCGAACAATGGGTTCCGCCGTTTCTTTAGTAATGCCACCATCGACTTCAAGATCGATATGCGACATGCCTTCGCGTTCTAAAAGTTGCATAAGTGCTTCCGTTTTTTTGACCATGGATTGAATAAACGATTGACCGCCAAAACCTGGGTTTACAGTCATCACCAATAACAGATCCGTATCGGGTAGAAGATATTCCAAGCCGTGAAGCGGTGTCTGCGGGGTTAAAGCCAGACCGGCTTTGGCTCCCAAACTGCGAATCATTTGCAGCGCTCGGTGGGCGTGCGGCGTTGCTTCAAGATGAAAAGAGATGATATCCGCACCAGCTTGAATAAACGCCTCAATATAACGTTCCGGCTCGACGATCATCAGATGGACATCCAAAGGTTTGGTGGTGATCGGCCGTATCGCTTTGACCACAGGCACACCTATCGTAATATTGGGCACAAAACGACCATCCATCACGTCGATGTGAATCCAATCGGCGCCATGTGTATCCACATCTTGGATCTCTTCTGCGAGCTTGCCAAAATCAGCAGATAAAATCGATGGTGCAATGCGAATGGGCCGCACGGGCTCACCTCCTTTACAAACCGTCGACACGGCGATCATGCTTCAAGACTTTAAGCTATGCCATCGATTAAACTTTTCTTCTAAACTTTTTTCCAACGCCTCTTATGATATAAGGTCTTCTTTTTCTTGAACCCATTCCCGTACATGCTCAGGTTTCAAATCGATATGGTGATACCCATGAATGAAACGAATGGTTCGTGTGCGTGCACGGGCCACCAAGGTTACGGATTTGGCTTCGTTACGACCTGTAAAACGTATCCCGGGTAGAAGCAGACCATCTGTCACACCGGTTGCCGAAAAAATAGCATCATCGCTCCGCACGAGATCATCCATGGTCAAGAGTTGCCGCGGGTCATCGATGCCCATCGTTTTTAGACGACTGATTTCTTTCTCTGCCACGTCATCTTGTATCCAGAGGCGGCCTTGAAAGTCTCCTCCCAAACTTTTCATCGCCACTGCCGTCACAACACCTTCAGGCGCTCCACCGATACCCATCATCATATCGATCCCCGTTTCTTCGAAACAGGCAGCCAACGCCGGTGAGACATCACCATCCGGAATCAGTCTGGCTCGTGCTCCGAGCGCCCGTATTTCATTTAAAATATAGTCATTGCGCGGCCGATTTAAAAGTACAACGACCGTATCTTGAACGCGTTTCCCATTGGCTTCGGCCACAGCCAAAATATTTTCACGTACGCTTCGATCGAGGGAGATCGCTCCCTTGGCTCGTGGACCAACAGCGATTTTTTCCATGTACATATCGGGTGCGTGCAGGAGGGACCCCCGCGGTGCAATGGCCAAAACAGTGATCGCACCCGGGGCACCTGTCGCCAGTAAATTCGTTCCTTCTAAAGGATCAACAGCAATATCAACCTCCGGCCCTTCACCCGTTCCCAGCGTTTCCCCAATATATAACATGGGCGCTTCGTCCAGCTCGCCTTCACCGATGACGACCGTCCCTTTGATATGTGTTTCTCCCAAGACTGCGCGCATCGCTTTGGTCGCAGCATCATCTGCCATCCATTTATCACCTTTGCCCATCCACTGGCTGGCAGCAAGCGCTGCTGATTCCGTCACCCGCGCCATCTCCATCGTCAACAGCCTTAGGTTTCCACTCTCCCGCGTCTTAGTAGTCGTCATCGGGATCGCTCTCCTATCTCATCTAAGATCAGACTTTGCTTTCCGATGTAACTTAAAAGATCGACCATTCGATACGCAAAGCCCATCTCATTATCATACCAACCAAAGATTTTGGCCGTTCTCTCCCCGATGACCATGGTCGAGAGCTGATCGATGACACACGAGTGTGCATCCCCAACATAATCGATCGATACCAACGGTTCATCCGATACACCTAAGATGCCTTGTAAATCAGACATAGACGCCTGTTGAAAAGCTTCATTGAGCGCCTCGACGGTCGCCGGCTTGGATAAGGTGACCGTTAGATCAACGATCGAGACGGTAGGCGTCGGTACACGCAACGATATGCCATTGAGCTTCCCCTTGAGTTCAGGAAATATTTTGGCCATCGCCTTTGCTGCCCCGGTCGTCGTTGGGACGATCGACTGACTGGCCCCACGTGCACGCCGCAAATCTTTGTGCGGGTTATCGAGGCTGCGTTGATCGCTCGTAAAACTGTGAACCGTGGTCATCGCTCCCTCCACGATACCAAACGTCTCCATCAGCACAGCAATGATCGGGGCGAGACAGTTGGAAGTACAAGATGAGGAAGAAACCACATGGTGCACATCCGGATCGTACAATTTGTGATTGACACCGTAGACAATCATGAGATCATCTGATTTTGCAGCCGTGGTGATCAATACCTTTTTAGCACCTTGATCCAGATGCACGCGCGCTTCTTCACGCGTTGTAAACTGCCCCGTCGCCTCCAAGACAATATCAACACCGAGGTCACCCCAAGGAATATTGCGCGGATTGCGATCTGAGATCAAACGAATATGTTGGCCATCGATGATGAGACCTTCATCATCATACGTGACGTCTGCATCCCAGCGACCTTGGGTTGAATCGTATTTTAAAAGATGCGCTAACGTCGCTGCATCGGTCGTCGCATTAACCGCCACAAACTGTAAATCTGGATGCCGCATACCAGCGCGTAATGTAAGGCGACCGATACGCCCCATGCCATTAATGCCAACTTTAATTTTCATATGGTCTCCTCCCATCCTAAAAATGAATCATCTATATGATGTTTTCACATCGCCTGCGCAGCATCGTTCGCAACATCCTCAGGCATTTTTTTCAAATCTTCTAAATGTCGGCCATAGGCAAGTTCTGAAATCATACTGGCGATGAGATAGCGCGTGACCTTAATCGGTGTATAATGTGGATCCGTTAATTTTTGTTTGAAATAATGATTATCGCTGGCCATCTCTAACAACGCACTCATCGCATCGACCGGCGTATGCCCCATGATATCAGCTATTTCCATCGGCTCACCGACGATATGGTCATGATAGTGCACCGCTTCTACCAACCCAAACCGCGACCCAAGAGAAAGCCATTTGACAAGACGCCGTTTATCACCGTTTAAGCGTTCAGCGATCTGAACTTTGATCGGTTCAGGATCATCCGGTGTTGCCTTGGCTGGATCATCCGGGAAATATTTTATGACCATATCGGCGTAGGCCTTTTGGGGTTCAATGTATTTTTCAACGTCCGGTTTACGCCGTTCGATCTCAGCCAAGACTTGTTCCTCGGTATAACCCCGTTCTGCCGCATCACGCCGTACTTTCCAACGCACGCGCAGCGCCGTATCGGTATCAAAATAGATTTTCAAATCAAGCGCTTCTCGTAATTTTTGTAAGTACAAAATATGCAAACCTTCCAGTAGGACGATGTCGGTCGGCTTGATGATTTCAGGCCCTTTGATTTTCCCGTCACTGTGATCGTAAATGGGCTTAGCAATCTCTTTCCCAGCCTTTAACTGCCATACATGTTCGATGAGCAGACCGAGGTTATTCGCCTTCCACGGATGAAGTGCCGTGACGCCGACCCGTGTACGTTCAGCACGATCGAGTGAATGATAATCGTCTATGCTAATGACCGTCACTTTCTCCGGTCCAATCAATTCTCTTAATTCACTGACAAACGTCGACTTTCCCGCACCGCTATCACCTGCGATGCCGACGATCGTTACTTTGTTACTTTTCCGGTTTGGCATCATCCGTCACCTCCAAACGATATTTTTTAATGGCATTAAAATCGATTGTTACTACCAAACAAACGAATTTTTTGTCGAATCACTTCTTTAATCGCCTCGCGTGCAGGACCTAAATACTTTCGAGAATCGTATAGTTTGGGATTATCGGCGATGACTGCTTTAACTTTTTCGTGAAAGGCCATTTGAATCTCT
>JAVERJ010000055.1:0-10317 GCA_034007185.1 Candidatus Carbonibacillus sp.
CCCACCCGTACCCATACCGAACACGGAAGTTAAGCACACCAGCGCCGAAGGTACTTGGGGGGCGACCCCCTGGGAGAATAGGACGTTGCCAGGCAGCGTAAAAAGCCTCTCTGAGCATCTCAGAGAGGCTTTTACTTATGATATGGCGATATGGCGCTTTTCATGTTTTTTCGTTATAATGAAAGAAAGTTTCCGTAAATCGTATCAATAGCTAAAGCGTGATGTTTTGCTCGGTCTTAAGGAGCGTGTATGTCATCGCCTGATTCTTTGGGGATTGAACCGGTTTGATCTGTTCGTGGTGTGAAATTAACGGTATGTGAAGTGGTGATGGTCTGTGATCCGCAAAGCTGTTATTGATCTCGGTTCGAACTCCGTCCGCATTGTCATCTTTGAAATTGGAAAAAGCGGTGCGCAACGCGAACTCGATAATATTAAACAAATGGTTCGTTTAAATGAATATGTTGATAAAAAAGGCCGCATTCGTGAAGAAGGTGTCTTACAAACCATCCACGTCCTAAAACAATTTGTTAAATTGGCCGAACTTTATCGTGTGAATGAGATCATTGGTGTTGCAACCTATGTCATCCGTGCTGCTAAAAATAAAGAAGAGATTTTAAAACGCATTAAAAAAGAAACAGGTCTTTCCTTTCGCCTTCTAAGTGGTGAAGATGAAGCCTATCTCGGCTATTTGGCCGTGATACATACCCTGCGGGTGAAAGATGCACTTATTTTTGATATGGGTGGTGGGAGCACAGAGCTTACCCTTGTGAAGCGGCGAGAGATGGTTGCCACGCATTCCATTCCTTATGGGGCGCTGACGATGAGGCGCGTCCTTAAGCACGACCCGCCTTCAGAAAAAGATGTGCGCCGTGCTCTGGAGACCCTATATTCCTTATTTGCAGGGATAGACTGGGTGCATCGCTTGAACATACCTGTTATCGGCATCGGGGGCACCGTGCGTTCCATTGCCAAACTCGTTCAGGCTGAAAAGCAGTATCCGCTCCGATTGCTGCACGGTTTTCAAATGGACAGTTCGGATATCACGTGGATTTTTGAGCGTATTCGTCGGATGCGCCTTTCTGAACGTCAAGCGTTAGAAGGACTTTCTCGAGATCGTGCAGATCTGGTTGTCGGTGGCGCGCTTTTAATTCGTACGTTGTTGGAGGTCAGCGACGGTTCTACCTTGATCATCAGTGATCATGGACTGCGCGATGGTGTGATGTTCGAATCCCGGGAAAGGGAGCGCCTTGTTCCCCTCCCGAAAGATCCGCTTGATACAAGCATCGAAAGTATGATCGAAGGGCTTGATTTAAATCGTGAGCATGCACATGTCACATGGACACTCTTGGAACGATTGCTGACACTTTTAAAATCGTACCACCTCCTTTCGCCGAAAAAATCCGATAAAAGATTGCTTCGCGCCGCTGCGCTCTTACATGATGCAGGCCATATCATCAGTCATCATAACGCATCGGACCATACGTTTTATGTTTTGCTTCATGCACCGCTTTTTGCTTTAACCCATCGTGAACGTCTGCTCGTTGCGGCGATCGCAGGGTATAAAAATCCACGGCAACTCGCCTTGCTCCTTTATCCATATCAATGGCTTTTAGAGGAGGAAGATGAAAGCTGGATAAAGACTGCAGGTCTTCTCTTACGGCTGGTCCGGGTTCTTGACCGCGGGCAAACCGGGGATGTTCGATCGTTGCAACTGATTCGAGATGATGGGAAGCCGGGTGAGAGGGCATATCCAGAACGTTCGGAGAAGGATTCGGATATACAGGATCCAGCCGATGGAGACGATGCGATTGGCGGATTCGAAGAAGATGCCTCCAGCCTACCGATCCATGGTTTAGAGTCTCCTCAAACGATAACATCGTACACCGCCTCTGGTATGGTGCCACCATCGTATACCCTTGTGATTGAAGTGACGCGATCGCCTTTGATCATACGCGATGATTTAGAAGATGTGGTGCGTCGGTTGGGTAAACGGCTAAAAATACGTCTTAATTGGCTGATTCAGACCATCGATACACACGTAGTGAGTGAGGATGAGCAACGAACAAAGGAGGATCCACCAAACTCATGAGTCTTGGGGAACGTATGAAAAAAGGTGAGCGAAAACGTTTTGACCGGCCAGAATATTTTATTAATCGTGAACTGAGCTGGCTCAAGTTTAATGAACGCGTTTTAGAAGAAGCCTGTGAAAAAGAACATCCTCTTTTTGAACGCTTGAAATTTCTTGCTATTACCGCATCGAACTTGGATGAATTTTTCATGGTACGCGTTGCCGGACTTAAACAACAGATGCATGCGCCTCATCCCATAATTGACAATAAGACGCAAATGACGGCGACGGAACAGTATACGGCGGTGATGCAGGAAGCAAGACGATTTGTACAAAAGCAAATGGCAGTCTATAATGACGTCCTGACGCCGCTTTTAGAACAAGAAGGTATCGTCTTTCGACGTCCTAAGGACCTCACGCGCGAAGAACGTGAAGCATTGGAAGAGTGGTTTTGGGACACAGTCTATCCTGTTTTAACGCCGATGGCTGTCGACGCCAGCCGACCTTTTCCGGTGCTTGCCAATCGTAGCCTGAATTTGGCTCTTTTGATCGAACCAGAAATGTCATTGCATAGTGCCCATGCTCCCGGTGAACCGCTTTTTGCTTTTGTACAGGTTCCTCATCTTTTGCCTCGTGCTGTGCGCATCGATGTCGGTCTGAAGGCTAGTTCTAGAAAGACGGGCACTTTAAGCGACCGAGCGCATTCAAGCGACCGAGCGCATGATGGTGCCTTTGATGAAACACAAGCGGACGACCTTCAAAGCGTGGATCGTGTGGATAGCATGCATACAGAAATAGAAGAGCGACGAGACATATCTCAAGGTACGGAAGCGTTGGCAGAAGAAGTGACGCAGCCGATTCATACGTATATTTTGCTAGAAGATGTGATACGCATGTTTATCCACCATTTATTTCGAGGGCAAAAAATTGTCGCTGTCGCTGCGTTTCGGATCACACGTAATTCCGATCTTTTACTCAATGAATTTGAAGCAGAAGATCTGTTAGAAGAAATCGAACGCGAGCTTAAAAAGCGTCGCATGAGTGATGCGGTTCGCATCGAAATAGAACCCGGCATGCATCCGTTTTTGCGTTCTGTCTTGCAAGAATGGGAAGAAGTCGGTGATGAGGCATTTTTTGAGATGGATGGTCCGATCGATCTCACCTTTCTCATGCGCTTTATCAACGAGCATGATTATGAACACCTGCTGTATACGCCGATTCCGCCCATGCGCCCGATCGATTTAATTGGGGAAGATGATATATTTGATGCGATGAAAAAGAAAGATTTATTGTTTTATCATCCATATGAATCGTTTGATCCGGTCGTTCGATTTATCGAAGATGCGGCGGATGACCCACATGTTTTGGCGATCAAACAAACGCTTTACCGTGTTGGAAAAGACTCACCGATCGTGCATGCACTCATGCGCGCGGCAGAAGCGGGTAAGCAAGTGACGGTGGTGGTTGAGCTTCGGGCACGCTTTGATGAAGAAAAAAATATTGAGTGGGCCAAGCAACTGGAAGAAGCTGGGTGCCATGTCATTTATGGCTTGGTTGGACTGAAGACACACGCAAAGATGGTGCTCGTCGTACGGCGGGAGGCTGATGGGTTGCGTCGATATGTGCATCTTGGGACAGGGAATTATAATCCACAGACGGCCCGACTTTATACCGATTTGAGCTTTTTAACCAGCGATGAAAAAATCGCTGAAGATGTTGCCGAGATCTTTAACTCTCTGTCAGGGTATTCGACCCTTCCCGATCTCAGCGAGGTACGGGTCGGTCCGCATCATTTGCGAGAGATGTTCCACGCCTTGATTGAAGAAGTCATTCATCATTCTCGCCCAGATCGGCCTGGTCGTATTATTGCTAAGATTAATGCTTTGACGGACAAAGAGATCATACTCGATCTATATCGAGCCTCACAGCACGGTGTTAAAGTAGATCTTATTGTCCGCGGTATCTCCTGTCTTCGTCCTAAGGTCCCCGGCGTCAGTGATAATATTCGCGTGGTGAGTATCGTTGGGCGTTATCTGGAACACAGTCGTATTTTTGTCTTTCAGAGCCATCGTCGGGAAAAAGTTTTCATTGGAAGCGCGGACTGGATGACGCGTAACATCGAACGGCGTGTGGAAACAATTTTTCCGATACGCGATCGAATGCTCAAAAAACGTCTCATCCGTTTTTTGGATTTATATTTACATGATAATATCAATGCGCGTGAATTGTTGCCCGATGGATCGTACGTACGCATCACGCGAGAAGGCCATGAGGCCGAAGTGGATGCGCAGATGGATATGTACACACTTCTTCGGGATGAAGCAAAACGGATCAAACGGCGTGTACGATAGGCGTCTATATGAAGGCGCCTATCTATATTTACCAATATTTATAATATTTAGCATCATCTTACAAATCTTGATGTCTGATCTGTTCCATGTGTTTTACCAAGCGTTCAAACGATATGCGATTTCTTTCAAAGGGGAACATATATTTTAAATCGTTCCTTTCATATAAAACGTGGGCATACTTACCACCGACAAACCAAGGCGGTTTCGGATGCAGTTTCGGTTGCCCTTCGTATAAAGCAATGATTTTGTCTATACTTTTTTTGTGATGTGCGGTTGCGAGAACGCTTTTGGGCATCAGACGTTCAAGAGCAGAGTAAATCGCTTCATCCGATGTATCGGGTCCCAAGTACAAAATGCTAAAACCATTTTTGCGTAGCAATATGGTGATGGCGAAAAGTCCGATGTGTTCACTTTCGCCAGATGGTGCAAAAGCGATGGCATCTGGAGGAAAATTAAGATCGCGGTCGTAGAGAGCATTCAGACGGTACAAACGACCCAGCAACACTTCCATGATCACTTTTTTTTCAGCGGGGGTGAGGCTACCTTCTTCTATGTCTTTTTCCATTTGTTTCAAAATCGGTACGAGCCATTGGAAAACAATTGTTTCTAAATCATATCGCTCTAGTCCCTCATCCAGTAATTGATGTGACCTTCGAAAGTGAAACGTTTTTAAAGCGGCATAAAGCACCCGTGATTCTTCTGAGAGCGGCGTATGTTCTAAAAGCGCATACGCTGCAATCGTTTGAGGCTCGATGCCTTTTTCATCAGGTGTTTGAGAAAGTTTTTCTTGATGCATGCGATAAAGGCGAATGGCTTCGGATATTTTTAAATGATCTTGTTCCATTCTTGTTTTGATCCAAAGAAGCGCTTGAATATCGTTCTCGTCGTAGAGACGATGGCCTCCAGGACTTCTTTTGGGAAGAGGAAAGCCGTAGCGTTTTTCCCAAGCACGCAAATTGTAAAGGGAGATGCCGGTTCGTTCGCTGACCGTTTGAATGTGGTAAAGACCTTGTTCCTGCATGGATCAACCGCCTTTAGTCACGCGCTAATCATTAAAGAAGATGGTTAAGGCTTATTGTATCAGTTTTTGTCGTTTCCTCCAATATGTGTGACGTTTGTTTTGTATGGTGCTCAGATGCTTTATGGAACTGTTACAATCTCATAGTTACGACCATCGGGAACGACCACCCAAGCATTGGGGAGGTATCGAGAGATATGACCTTTAGAAGAAGGAACTGTAACGTTTTGCCCATCGACATACATGATGGCTGATGAGCCACCATCGAGCGCCATGGCTTGAACCGCGCCACGGTCATAGAGTAAGTCTTGCACATCCTTTAAGGTCGCGCCAAGACTTTGGATTTGCCTGCCTTCGATCACAATAAAGAGGATGGCACCATCTTCGCGTTGAGCGATGGCTGCACGGGGACCGATACCCCAACCACCATCTCCCTTGGTAATCATTTTTTGGCCGTTGACGATCAGTTGAGGCTTAAATCCGCCGGCGTGCATCACCCCCATGCTTAAAAGTTTATGGGCGCTATATACGCCTGTCACCAGCTTTCCGTCACGGGTGAGGCCGGCGATATAATCTGGTACGTCCGCGCCACCAAATGGCGTGTTCATAATTTTACCGTCCGCGATAATAATACCGAGCGGGATACCGCCGTTTCCGTGTCCTTCCGGATCATGAAATCCGTTGGCGTTCACTGCTGCAATGGCTCCAGCGTGCTCCGCCAAAGCATGGATTTGTTCGCCGCGTTGGGGATTTTGAGATGTGACCATTTTGACAACACTTGGATCTGGCACAGTTAAAATTTTTCCGCGAAAATAATGATCCGGCCCATAGTAAGCAGAGATACTCTCTAATGTTAAAATAAGTTTATGAGCATCGTTAGGACTCGTTTCTGGATGAAAGGTAGGTATGGCTTCGGGACTCGGGTGATGGTTCAGGTCCTCCGGGGTGACATTGATAAAGGTTGGACGGGCAATCGTGTCTTCGATCGATTGTAATTCATGAGAGGATAAAAACGTTATCCATGCCCACTGCCGATGTTGCGATGAGAGAATCATTTCCGCGGCCATGCGTCGATATTCAAGTCCAGGTCCATACATAAAAAACCATAAAAAACCCATCATAAAAATGACCATGGAGAGCAGTAAACCGAACGACCAACGTTTTTTCTGCACCTTTTTTTTAGATGCGCGCGTGCGATGCGGTAAATCAGTAGACATTGTATGTGCCCCCCACGAAGGATCTTAGACGAATCTCGATCGCAACCATCATAACGTTACGATGAATGCATCAAAAAGTTGCGGGCAATGCATAAAATGATAAGATCTTTAAACGCATATTGCTTTGAGGCATGTGTTTGTGCTCAGTTGGAGCTTTCGCTTTCTTCAGCAGTCATTTGCCGCACTTTTTGGCTCAGTCTAGCACCATACATTTTGAGAATATATAAGACAGCAATGGCAAGAACGGCGAGGAGGATTTCCCAAATGGCTACATTTTGAATGATCACTTTGCGAGCAATGGTAAAAATCATAATATCGATGATGAGAATAAGGTCGCGTTTGATGAGAAGAAGTGCAATTTCTAAACCAATAATATAGAGTAGGGCATCCGATAAAAAAGTATGAAATTTTTCTGTAAGCTCCCACGTACGAATGTAATCATACAGTGAACTGACCATCATCGCTCCTTCCCCTAAGACAGCTAAAATAATGATAATGGCGAGCAACCATTCGAAAAGATGAATAATAATTGATAAGAAGTGATTGGCGCGCTTCATTGTGGAACCTCCAGAAAATACTGTTACGTATTTTTTATGTCAAAAATATGTTTATAAGACAAGACGCTTTGTACGTTTGATGGGACTTTTTCCCCTAATGAAAGCATAATGAAAAATCACAAGAAAAACAAGAAGAAAATCTTGAAAAAAGAAGGTCGAAAAAGTAAAAGACAAAAAAACGAACATTAAAATGCGTTCTTTATTAAAAGTAAGTTTTTTAGCTTGAATCGAACCGCTAAATATGTTTAAATAAAAATAGTAGTTCATAGAAACCGAACATATTAATGGAAGGGAGCATTGATTCGTTCGACGAATCAAAGGAGCGATGATTGAACGGTATACGCGCGAGGCGATGAAAGCGATTTGGTCAGAGGAACATAAATTTTCTTTATGGCTGAAAATCGAACTTTTAACAGTTGAGGCGTGGGTTCAACACGGTGTTGTACCTGCGGAAGACTATGAACGGATCAAAAAATATGCACGTCTTGATTTAAAACGGATGGCTGAGCTGGAGGCAGAGACGCGACATGATGTGATCGCTTTTACTCGGCAGATTTCTGAGACACTGGGAGAAGAAAAGCGTTGGGTACACTACGGACTAACTTCTTCTGATGTTGTCGATACGGCGCTTATGTTACAAGTGCGTGAGGCCAACGGTCTCATTTGGGACGGCTTGGTACGTCTGGAACGCATCTTAAGCACGTTAGCATCGCGATATAAAGATACAGTGATGATCGGGCGTACGCATGGCGTTCATGCTGAGCCGACCACGTTCGGGTTAAAAGCGCTTTATTGGCGGGAAGCGATTCGTCGTCATATGGCGCGCTTGAGAGCATTGGAACCACGACTTTATGTCGGGAAATTATCCGGAGCGGTTGGGACATATACACAAGTTACCCCAGACGTAGAGGCGTACGTGCTCTCACGTCTAGGGTTGGCTGTCGCGCCAGTCGTGACGCAGACGCTACCACGAGATTTGCATGCTGAGTATATGGCTTATTTGGCGCTTGTGGGGGCGACGCTGGAGACGATTGCCACCGAATTGCGCCACTTACAGCGCACTGAAGTTCGGGAAGTCGAAGAAGGTTTTGCCCCGGGGCAAAAAGGTTCCTCAGCCATGCCGCATAAAAAAAATCCGATCAGTGCTGAAAACATCACTGGCCTTGCCCGCCTTTTGCGTGGGTATATGGTGTCAGCGTATGAAAGTGTTGCTCTATGGCATGAACGGGATATTTCGCATTCATCAGTAGAAAGGGTTATTTTCCCGGATGCGACCATTCTCGTGGATTATATGTTGGCGCGTTTAAGTGATGTATTGTCGCGTCTTGTTGTATTTCCCGATCGTATGCGTCGCAACATGGCACGAGGTTACCATCTTTATTTTTCTAGTCAGCTTTTAAAAGCATTGATCGAGCGGGGCTGGAGTCGAGAAAAAGCGTATGATACGGTACAAAGCTTGGCCCTGCGCGCTTGGGAAGAAGAAAGATATTTCCCTGAGATTGTAAGGCAAGACGCCACGCTACGAGAGGTTCTGGGAGAAGACGTGTTGGAGACGATCTTTAATGAAGACGTCTATACGCGACATATTGATACCATTTTTAAACGCGTAAATCTCTAGTAAGTTGATGTAACATGCAAAAAGGGGGATCGGGATGAGAGGGCACGAAGATCAATCACTGGATCTTACAACCATCGAACGCTTGGAACTTCTTTATACAGGGAAGGCCAAAAGTCTTTATAGAACCAACGACCCGGACGTGCTTTGGGTAGAGTTTCGTGATGATTTAACAGCAGGAAATGGAAAAAAACGTGGGCAAGCGGCGGGGAAAGGTGCCATCAATGCTAAGATTACAGCGCATCTCTTTCGATATTTAGAAAACGAAGGTGTGCGCACGCATTTTTTAAAAGCACGATCACCGAATGTGCATATCGTTCGTGCTGTTCAAATCCTTCCGTTAGAGGTCGTGGTACGGAATATTGCCGCGGGATCACTTGTCAAGCGCATAGGCTGGGAAGAGGGCCGTGTGCTGCCGAAACCGCTGATTGAATGGTACTATAAACGGGATGATCTGGGTGATCCGCTCCTTTCTGAGGCCCATATCGCTTTAATTTCTCTCGTGGATATACCGACGCTTCGGTTGATTGAAGAACAGGCCATGCGCATCAATGCGCTTTTACAAAAGAAATTTTCTGATGTTGGTATTGTGCTCGTCGACTTCAAATTAGAGTTCGGTCGTCTTCCGTCTGGGGACATCATCCTTGCTGATGAAATTTCTCCTGATACATGTCGGCTGTGGGATGCCTCAACGCGTAAGGTTTATGATAAAGACCGTTTTCGTAAGGACATGGAAGGTGTCTTAGACGCTTATCAAGAAGTTGCGAGACGACTCGGTGTTCTTTAATGCTTAGGTGCTAGCAATGATGTTTTGGCGTATGGGCGGTGGCGAAGACTCAAAAAGGTGAAAGGTGGCCGAACCAGATGGCGGGTCAATTACCCAACGATGATCTGACATTGATTGAACATGTGCTTCAAAGAAAGCCCAATGCACTCGAAGTCGAGTTGTTTGAGGCAATGTGGTCGGAACATTGTAGTTATCGTCATACCAAACCTCTTTTAAAAGAGCTTCCCAATGTAAGCACGCGGGTCGTCGCCGGTGTCGGTGAAGGCGCTGGTGCGGTGCGTCTTTCATCGGGTGCCATCGTTGTTTTTAAGTTAGAAAGTCACAATCATCCTTCGTATATCGATCCGTATGAAGGCGCGGCCACAGGTGTGGGCGGTATTTTGCGCGATGTATTTTCCATGGGTGCGCGTCCCATCGTCGTCGCTGGTGCGCTCACGCTTGCGACGGCTCATGGTGCACATTTTAAATCGGATGCCAGTGAAGATGAAGATTCTCAAGGATTGGGTCTTTCCATCGTTCGCGGCTTTCAAGCTTATAATGAAGCGTTTGGTGTGGCTTCTGGTGCGCTTTCGGTTCAGATCGATGAACGGTTTGATCGCAATCCACTCGTGAATGTGATGGCGATCGGTATGATTGAAGGCGATACACTTATTTTAAGCCGCGTTTCGTCTCCGGGCTTTAAACTTATTTATGCCGGGAAGGCT
>JAVERJ010000056.1:0-10157 GCA_034007185.1 Candidatus Carbonibacillus sp.
GACGAATCTTAAGCGGTCCACCTTAGAGCGTGAACATCCTTATGACGATGTCCCCCGCCATCTCTATGTACATGTGCCATTTTGTCGGGCGCGCTGTGTGTATTGTGATTTTAGTATTCATGTCGGGCGCCGCGATCCATGGGAAAAACGGTATGTCCAAGCGCTTGGCAAAGAACTTTTGCTTTGGCGAAGCATCCTTGGGCCGTCTTTGCTTCCTTTAAAAACACTTTATATCGGTGGTGGGACACCGACCGAACTCAGTGTAGAACATCGCACAGAGTTGTTTAGTTTGCTTAAAGAGACGTTTGGTCCGCTTGAGGACATTCCAGAGGTGACGATCGAAGCCAATCCAGAAACGGTGACGACTGAACTTCTCGATGCCTTGCGTCGGGCTGGTGTGAGTCGCATCAGTCTTGGCGTGCAAACATTTGACGACCGACTGCTGAAACAGTTGGGAAGGGTGCACGATGCCGAGCGCGCCATCCAAGCTGTGCAGCTTGCTGCGCGCGCCGGATTTTCGCACATTAGCATCGACCTTATGTTTGGGCTCCCGGAGCAGTCCCTGCTGGATGTTCAGCGCGATCTTTCTTTGGCCATGGAACAACCGATTGATCATCTTTCATATTATAATTTACAGATTGAACCGCTAACTCGTCTGGGACGGGAGGTTCAAAGTGGTAACATACGGCCCCTCGATGAAGAACGGGAGAGCGAGATGTATGCTTTCATCATCGATGCTTTGACACGTCAAGGGTTTGATCAGTATGAACTCTCTAATTTTGCGCGACCGGGCGGTGCTTCTCAACACAATCTCGCTTATTGGACGGGACGCAGTTATCTTGGTGTCGGACCGAGCGCACATGGTTTTGTCTTTGGTAGACGATATGCAAATGTAGCGGCGCTCCCGCGTTATGTTGCAGTAAGCGAGCGGGCCAAGGGCCATGACGATTTTTTTTCTACGGTTCATACATTGTCGATGATGGAGATGATCGAAGAATATGTTTTTTTAGGTCTACGTCTTACCGAAGGCGTAAGACATGATCGTTTTTACGAACGGTTTGGGCGCACGCTGACCGATGTTTATGGCGATGAACTTTCCATGTTGGCTAAAAAGGGCCTTTTGATCGTCGACGAGACAGGCATACGCTTACCGAAAGACGTTTATTTTATCAGTAATGAAGTGATGCAGTCGTTTTTGCTCACTGTTTGATGCCTTTGATGCTGGGCATACCGGGAGCTGTATCCGTATCGTCGATTGATCAAGCGTTGACAAAGACGCCGTTAATTTGTTACATTATGTTTAGCTTAGCACTCGATGTTTGAGAGTGCTAACAAGGGGGTGCGCGCGATGCTGACAGAACGGCAAAGGGCGATTCTCCGGGCGGTGGTAGAAAATTATATTCGTTATGCAGAACCGATCGGTTCACGAACCATCGCCAAAACTTCCGGCATGAACTACAGCGCAGCAACGATACGTAACGAGATGGCCGATCTGGAGGAGATGGGTTATTTAGAGCAGCCGCACACCTCGGCTGGACGCATCCCTTCAGAAAAGGGCTACAGATATTACGTTGATCACCTGATGAGCATTGAAGAAACGTCAGAAAAGTTTTTGGAAGACTTGCGTTCGCGATTCCATCGACGCTTTGTTGAACTGGATGATGCTTTAAGACATGCTGCGGCGCTCCTTTCTGATCTTAGCCATTATACTGTCGTCGCCTTAGGACCGGAAATCGTCGAAGCGCGTCTAAAAAAACTTGATTTTATACCACTGGATGAAGAACGCGTCGTGGCCATTCTCGTGACGGATGCCGGACGTGTTGAACATCGCACGCTGAATTTGCCGGAAGGTCTAACCTATGAATCGCTTCGTGAGTTGACTGGGCGGTTAAACCGTAAACTTTCAGGTACGACCATTGCCGCTTTAGGACAGGCGATATACCAAGAATTGGCTCGAGTGATGGAAGAACATCGTCGAGCGTATGTGGAACTGACGCAGTTTGTACAGTCCATGGTCATGCCAAAAGTCGAAGAAAAGCTGATTATTGACGGCAAGTTGCAGATTTTATCACAGCCGGAGTTTCAAGACGTTGAAAAAATGCGTGCGCTCCTTCACCTGTTCGAAGAACCAGAATTGCTTTCTCATGTTCTTCGTCAGGCAGGAAGGGGGATTACGGTCAAAATTGGTGCTGAGCATGAACTTTCCGAACGAACACCTTTATCCTTGGTCACTGGTCAGTATGATCTTGGACAGGAACAGATGACCATTGCCATTATCGGTCCGACACGCATGGATTATGCGCGGGCGATGGGTCTCATGCATGCGGTGTTTGTTTTGTTTGAGTCCCTTCGAGAAACGTGATGGCGCCAAACGCTGACTTGCGAGGTGACACATGTGAAAGAAGAAGGAACATCTGATTTTCAGATGATCAGCGAGAAAGAGGCGAGAGCAATCGACACGGAGCAAAAAAAACAAGAACATACAGTGGCAGAAGAACGCCAAGAATCTACCCATCAAGAAGGCGTCATCGATCAGGTCATACAGGAAGATGATGCCAACGATCTAGGGACGGAAGAAGCCCCAGAGGTATCTCCGCCCTGTCAGGCGTACGAAGAGCAAATCCAACGTCTTGAAGCGGAACTTGCCCAAGAGCGCGAGCGAACGCTTCGGGCGTTGGCAGAATTTGAAAATTATCGTCGGCGCATGCAGCGTGAACTCGAGCAGACGGCGCGTTATGGCATCCGCCCGCTTGTCGAAAGCATCCTGCCCACGATTGATAATTTTGAACGCGCGCTCAACAGCCGCGACGCTAAGGATGATCCCTTTTATCAAGGGGTGGTCATGATTCACCGCCAACTTCTCGAGGCATTGTATGCGTTGGGCATCACCGAAATTAAAGATATCGATGTACCGTTTGATCCAACGCTGCATCAAGCTGTTGGTATGGTGGAGAGCACGTCTCCTGATCAACGCGAGCGAGTCGCTGAAGTCTTACAAAAAGGTTATCTTTTGCACGATCGATTGATTCGACCAGCGATGGTCAAGGTTTATAGCTAAACATTTCTTTTTTTAATGAATGGCGCCTTTATTTAAAAGGTTAAACGACGTATTCACCCATTATGCTATTTAAATCTTGCTATGCATGCGTTTGGTTTTATAAGTCACAAGGGAGGAAGATGAAGATGGGAAAAGTGATAGGCATCGATTTGGGTACAACGAACTCTGTGGTCGCTGTTTTGGAAGGCGGGGAACCGATTGTCATCCCAACGCCTGAAGGAAGCCGTATTACCCCGTCGGTTGTTGCGTTTAAACCGGATGGCGAACGTTTGATCGGTGAACCTGCCAAGCGTCAAGCGATCACCAATCCAAAGCGCACCATCATGTCGATTAAACGGCATATGGGCACAGACTATAAGGTGACAATTGACGATAAATCATACACGCCGCAAGAGATTTCTGCTATGATTTTACAAAAACTCAAAAGTGATGCTGAAGCATACCTCGGTGAGCCAGTGACGCAGGCTGTGATCACCGTACCAGCTTATTTTAACGATGCTCAACGTCAGGCGACCAAAGATGCAGGGAAAATTGCGGGGCTTGAAGTCCTTCGTATCATTAACGAACCGACAGCGGCTTCCTTGGCTTACGGTCTAGAAAAAGAAGGCGATCAGACGATTCTTGTCTTTGACCTTGGTGGTGGGACGTTTGACGTCTCGATTTTGGAACTCGGTGGTGGCGTTTTTGAGGTGAAAGCGACCAGCGGTGATAACCACCTCGGTGGCGATGATTTTGACCAAGCCATCATAGATTATCTCGTATCGACGTTTAAGGCCGAACAAGGCATTGATCTATCCAAAGATCCGATGGCCATGCAACGTCTCAAAGAAGCTGCTGAAAAGGCTAAAAAAGATCTCTCGGGTGTCCTTTCGACGACCATTTCTTTACCGTTTATCACGGCCGATGCGAGTGGTCCCAAACATCTGGAAATGACGTTAACGCGTGCCAAGTTTGAGGAATTGACGGCGCATCTTGTAGAAAGAACGATGGGTCCGACTCGCCGCGCTCTAGAAGATGCTGGGCTTTCGGCCAGCCAGATCGACAAGGTGATACTCGTTGGCGGATCGACACGCATTCCTGCTGTGCAAGAAGCGATCAAAAAACTGATTGGGAAAGAACCGTTTAAAGGTGTGAATCCGGATGAAGTCGTAGCACTTGGTGCTGCCATCCAGGCCGGTGTGTTATCGGGTGAAGTGAAAGACATCGTTCTTCTCGATGTGACACCTCTTTCTTTAGGTATCGAAACGCTTGGGGGCGTCTTTACCAAACTGATCGAACGGAACACGACGATTCCGACGAGCAAATCGCAAATCTTTTCCACGGCAGCAGACAACCAGACGTCTGTCGAAATTCATGTCTTACAAGGCGAACGGCCGATGGCCAAGGACAACAAGACACTCGGGCGATTTATTCTTTCTGATATTCCACCCGCACCACGGGGCGTGCCGCAGATTGAAGTGAAGTTTGATATTGATGCCAATGGTATCGTCAATGTTTCTGCAAAAGATCTCGGTACAGGCAAAGAACAACGCATCACCATTACAGGGACATCCGGTTTAAGCGATGAAGAGATCGAACGCATGGTTAAAGAAGCCGAAGCGCATGCTGAGGAAGATCGTAAACGCAAAGAACTGGTTGAACTTAAAAACGAAGCTGATCAACTGATTTATACCACTGAAAAAACGTTAAAAGATATTGGCGAAAAAGTTGACGCTGCTGAAAAAGAAAAAGCGGAAGCGGCCATCAAAGCATTGCGTGAAGCGCTCGAAAAAGATGATGTTGGACAAATTCGCTTCAAAAAAGATGAATTGACCACCATCATTCAAGGGCTATCGACCAAACTTTATGAAGAAGCGGCAAAGGCAGCGCAACATACGCATCAACATGAATCAGACGCTGGGACGAGCAGCAGTAAAAACGATGAGCATGTCGTTGATGCTCAATATGAAGAAGTGAAAGAAGATAAGAAGCAGTAAGATCAAGCATCCGCCATCGGTGGTAAAAGATAGGGCTGGTTGAAGCTAGCGCGCTTTATGGCGCCTAGCTTCTCCTGTTCTTGGGACTAGGGGTGTTCTATATGAAACGAGATTATTATGAAGTGCTCGGTGTCAGCCGCAATGCTACGGCGGAGGAGATTAAAAAAGCGTATCGCACCTTAGCGCGCAAGTATCATCCAGATGTCAACAAAGAACCGGATGCAGAATCGAAATTTAAAGAGATCGGTGAAGCTTACAGTGTCTTATCCGATCCGGAAAAACGAGCACAATATGATCGATTCGGTCACGCTGGCGTGGATCCTTCCTATGCGCAAGGTGCGGGCGGCGGTGCGGGCGGTTTTGGCGCGGGTGATTTTGGTGGGCTCGATGATCTTTTTGATATGTTTTTTGGGGGTGGCACGCGAAGCGGTCGTCGTGGCGCACGGAAAGGTGCAGATTTACAATATACGCTGACGTTGGATTTTGAAGATGCATATTTTGGAAAAACGGTGGAGATCACCTTACCCAAAGAAGAGGTCTGTGACACATGTGGGGGCTCAGGTGCTAAACCGGGGACGCAACCTAGAACGTGTCCGACATGTGGTGGTCGGGGACAAGTTGAGTACATTCAAAAAACACCGCTGGGTCATTTTGCGACGCGTACGACGTGCCAAACGTGTAAAGGTACGGGTCAGGTCATCGATACACCTTGCCCAACATGCCATGGAACGGGTCGGGTCACCCGTCAAAAAACCATCGAAGTTAAAGTTCCGCCGGGCGTTCATGAAGATACGCAGCTTCGTATAAGTGGGGAAGGGGAACCTGGTGAACGTGGCGGTCCTCCGGGTGACCTGTATATTGTTTTTCGTATTCGACCCCACCGTTTGTTCCGTCGGGAAGGGGATGATCTTCTCCTTGAGCAGACAATTAACTTTGCACAAGCCACGCTTGGTACGACGATCGAAGTGCCGACCATGGAAGGTAAAGTGGCATTAAAAATCCCGCCCGGCACCAAACCAGGAACAGTATTCCGGCTGCGTGGAAAAGGATTCCCACGTCTTCAAGGGCGCGGGCAAGGCGACCTTCATGTGCGTGTTACGATTGATGTGCCGACCGATTGGACGGAACATCAAAAAATGTTACTTCGAGAACTATTCAATTTGGAAGAAGAAGCCAAAGCAGGATCAACAGATGCGCATCATGAAGAAGGGTTTTTCGATAAAGTGAAACGCGCATTTCGAGGGGAGATCTGAGGCCGACAGTCGAAGCAGGACCCACGGCAGATGGTTGATACGCACGTGGGAGAAGCATGGCATCGAGGAGCAGTTGGCATAAGTGTGGCAGGATGATCGCCAGTAAAGGAGCGTAGCTCATGACGGTAAGAGAAGATAGGTGGGAAGAAGTGCGTCTCGACGTGCGCGGTTGTGAAGATGAAGCGGAAGAAGAGCTTCTTTTAGAGGTTCTCACAGCATTTTTAGGTGAACGAGGAATTAACGGTATAGAAGTGGAATATGCGCGCGATCGAGCCAGAACGTGGAAAACACCTTATGGCGAAGATGTTTATCTTGTTTTTGATACGTTTCCCGAAGAAGGGCTTCGTATCCGTTGGTATCAAAACGATCCTTTGGACGAGGACAAGGCTCAGGATTTACTTGACAGCTTATCTCATCGCCTTCAAGCCGCTGGTCTTACGGTTCATCAATTCGATCTTCATAGGCGATCGATTCATGAAGAAGATTGGGCGCATGCTTGGAAAGCCTACTATCATCCGCTGCCGATCGGTACGCGTTTTTTGGTCGTTCCAAGTTGGGAAGATGTGCCGGAAGCTTTAGGAAAAGGGCGATTTGTCTTACGCTTAGAGCCTGGCATGGCCTTCGGGACAGGTACGCATGCTTCGACCATCCTTTCACTCTTAGCGATCGAACGTTATGTCAAACATGATGATGACGTTCTCGATGTCGGAACGGGGACAGGGATTTTGGCGATGGCCGCCGCCTTTCTGACAGCAGGCCGCATTGTGGCCACGGATCTCGATCCTGTGGCCATCCGTTCTGCTGATCATAATTTTTCCTTAAACGGGTTAAAAGACCGCATTCAACTGCGACAAGGGAATCTTTTGCAGGCGCTGCCTTCTGAGACAAAACCATTTGATTTTATTATATCCAACATTCTTCCAGAAGTTCTCATCGAGATGATCCCGGATCTTGCCCGTTTCATGAAACCATCTGCGACGCTTGTCTTATCGGGCATCATCCGGTCTCGCGTAACTTTGCTCGAAGATGTATTGCAGGCGCATGACTTTGTCATACATGACACGTTATCACAAGAAGATTGGGTCACACTCGTCGCTCGCCGTTCGTCATAAAATAACAGGTCTCAACATCAAAGCATCGAGCATGGAAGATGGATGCGTATGAGGGTGCGAAAGAAAGGGATTGAAGCGTGCAGCAGTATTGGGTACCACAGGAAGACTGGGGCAATGAGCAGATTATCATCCGTAGCCCTGATGTCCATCATATGAAGCATGTGATGCGGTTTAAAAGTGGTGATTATGTGCGCGTTTTTGATGGTCAGGGACGGAGAGCTGATGTGGAGATTGTCGCCTTTCAGGACACGCGCGTCGTAGGGCGTATTCTCCGGGTGGAAGTCCAGCCCATGCGTCAGAGTTGGATCATCTGCCCTGCGCTTTTGAAAGGCGAAAAAATGGACTGGCTCATGCAAAAAAGCACGGAACTGGGAGCGACACATATTTATCCTTTAGCCACCGATCACGCTGTCGTCCGCCTGTCTCCTGAAAAAGAAGTCCATCGTCGGATGCGATTTCAAAAAATCGTCAAGGAAGCCGCCGAGCAAAGTGCCCGTTTTTGGCTGCCTGAAGTCTATCCACTGTATACACTAGAAGAATGGCTGACGAAGGTATGGCCAGATTATAAAAAACAAGGCGGCGTGCTGATGGTTGCGGCGAGTCCTCAAGATGCTGCTATGCTTGAGGCAAAACCGGTACCGCTGGCGACGTTGATGTCGAACGTGCCAAAAAGCCGCCCGTATATTGTTTGTGTTGGGCCGGAAGGCGGATTTTCAGAGCGCGAGATGCTTCTTTTCGATGAACATGGGGCCATCATGATGACACTTGGTGAGCGTCCGCTTCGAGCAGAGACGGCGACGCTTGCCATTTTAGCGTATTTTCTTTTAAACTCAGACGGTTAAATAAGCGGTCGGATGGTTTTTTATGTCTTTCAGTGCATGTTGTATGTTGACATCAAATATGTTAGAACTAAGATAGTGATTTAGGCGCGCGCTTTTGCTGCCCATCGGCTTGATCATGTAGGTGGGTGTACATGTATGCACATCTCTATATGCGCATACATGCAGGTCTCTCAGTTCAAGGGAGGGTTATGGCATGATGGTATGGATTGTGCTTGGCTTGATCGTATTGTTGGTTCTGTTTGCTATCACGACGTACAATGGTCTCGTCCGCTATCGTAACTGGATTCAAGAAACGTGGGCACAAATCGATGTTCAGCTCAAACGTCGTCATGATTTGATTCCTAATTTGGTCGAAACGGTAAAAGGTTATGCCAAGTATGAACAAGAGACGTTGAACAAAGTGATTGAAGCGAGAAATCGCCTGATAAGCGGTTCTCCTGAGCAGCGTATGGAAGCTGAAGCAGAACTGACAGGCGCGTTACGGCACGTGTTTGCCTTGGCCGAGTCTTATCCGGATTTAAAAGCAAATCAAAACTACTTAAAACTTCAAGAAGAGCTCACTACCACTGAAAATAAAATCGCCTATGCCCGACAATTGTATAATAAGACGGTCGCCGAATATAACATTCGCCGCGAGTCATTTCCTGCCAATCTTTTTGCTGGGGCGATGGGTTTTCATCGTGTTGAGCAACTCGCAATCCCTGAAACAGAACGTGAACCGGTAAAAGTATCATTTGATTAAACATCCCGGAATGTTAGGTCGTCACCGTTTGTTGCGCATGACAAAAAGGGTAACCATGCGCTTCTATATGGTAGAGGTTAGAGAACCGTAAAGGAAGATCACAGCCATGCTGTTTGAACAAATCCGTGCCAACCGGCGAAAAACGCGTCTTCTTGTCACCGTGTTTGTGTTGCTCGTTTTAGGGATCGGATGGGCCATTGGATACCTTTTTGCCAATGATGCTTACGCAGGTCTCATGATTGCTGCTGTGGTCGTCATGTTTTATGTGCCGATCACCTATGCTTCTGCAACCGCACAAGTGCTTTCTTTATCCGGCGCCCAAGAAGTGACGGAAGATGAGCAACCAGAGCTCGTGCATATCGTTGAGGAGCTTGCTTTAGCAGCTGGTGTGAAGATGCCTAAAGTTTATGTGATCGATGATCCTTCACCCAACGCTTTTGCTGCGGGTGTCAAAAAAGACCAAGCTGCAATTGCAGTGACACGCGGTCTTTTAGAAAAACTGAATCGTGAAGAGTTAGAAGGTGTGATCGCTCATGAAATGAGCCACATCCGTCATGAAGACGTGCGACTTATGACGATCGCCATCGCCTTGGTCGGGGTGATCGTTCTTCTTGCAGATATCGGTTCACGTCTCTTGTTTTACGGAGGTTCGCAAGATCGACGCAGAGACAAAAATGGAAGTGGATCGAACCCTATTTTATTCATCGTGGCGCTTGTTCTGTTGATCTTAGCGCCACTCGCTGCACAGTTTGTTCGTTTTGCGCTTTCACGAAACCGAGAATATTTGGCTGATGCGGGTGCCGTTGAATTAACCCGCAATCCTCAGGGTCTGATTCGCGCACTGGAAAAAATACGGGATGATGCACATGATGTCGAGCGGGCGAATCCCACGACGGAAGGAATGTATTTTGCCGAGCCCCGTGCAGCGTTGCGTAAACGCTCCAGTACGACAAGTTGGTTTTCAACGCATCCACCCATTGAAAAACGTATTGAACGATTGAAACACATGTAACTTTCCAATGCATTGGTTCATTTTCAAGGCTGTTGGGCACTTATTGATAAATGATCGTCTTTAACAACTTGTCTTACAAACGTATTGTTGTTATAATGACGTTGAAGTTGTTTCGATCTTAGTTTGTGCAGATAAGGGAATAGGAGGATGAAAAATGGCTTA